>NZ_JBHIND010000025.1:0-10973 GCF_042194695.1 Bartonella sp. CM86QHHN | reverse complement strand
CTAGCCTTCTTACTGTTTCAACTTTGTCAAAAGAAAGCATGTTCAGATAATCTTCTTTGCTATTTAAATGTTCTGGATATTCTATCATCTCTCCCTCCTAAACAAAATGACGCGTATGGCTACATCCACGCGCCGCAACTTGTTCATTTCCACCATTGACGATCATGGCGGCTCGAGTAAAACGCCCATTATCCGTTGTATTACTCCAGCTACCACCCCCTAACAATGCTCTCATTTCAAACGTATTTTGCGTACGGCTTATGGGTATAGGAAACGTGCCCGATAAAAATTGCCAAACATAACCGCAACCATCCTCACAACCGATATGCGAGATCATTCGACGATTCGCCGTATCCTTATATCCACCTGAAACCTTAGAGGTTGGTTCTTTCTTGCCAACAATATGTGTCTTTTCATTGCTTCCATACATAGCAGAAGCAAACGCTTCATCACTCAGTAAAGATTTTTTAACACGCGCCATATCTGTTACATGTTCGGTATAATTACGGTTTGTTGTTATATTGGTACGATACATTGATTTCGTATTTTCACCCGTCCCTGATTGAAGATAAATATCAACCCAAAGATCTGTAGAGGGGTCGTAGACCATTCCCTCTGGTGAACTATAAGGGCGGTGATTTAAACACCAAACTGAATTGGGTAAAATATCCCCTGCCCTATAACCAGACAAGGGGTGACCAGAAATCGTACCAACATCCGCACAAAGCGTATGAAACCCTCCTATCTTTCGCGAATTACTCACTGTGTAATCCCTTGGATACGTAGAGTTTTCTGATAAAACAAATTTATGAGACTGTCCTCCATCAGAAACCAAATAAACATAATAATCCTTACCCGCCGAAAGAGAAGGAACGCTTATTCTTGTATCTACCGTATAACTTGCAACTAAAATATCATTGCCTAATGCCAAAGTTATGCGTGTTCCTTTTTTCAAGGTTAATTGCGCTTTGCCTGTCGCTACAAGAAACGGTGTGGAAATTGAAAGAACCGTTAAATTGGACTGTTTCAGTAAATTGTTTACCTCTTCCGCTAGCGCTTTTGCCTGTGAAGCTACTGTATGGGCTGTTGTTGCCGTTGCTAGGGAACTCTTGATACCTCCAAGCTCTTGTTTCGTCGTATCGGCTGTTTTTTTGGCTTCTTCTGCTGTCCTTTTCGCTCTATCGGCTACTTCCTTGGCTTTTTCGGCTTCGCTCTTGGCTTGATAGGCTTGTGAATCTGCCGACTCGGCTTTTTTCTTGGCTTCTTCGCCTGCCGTTTCTGCTAAACTTGCTGTAAGCTTAGCACTATCTGCTGTTTCATTCGCTTTGTGGGCTTTATTCCACGCTGCATTCGCTGTGCTTTTTGCATTTTCCACCTCACTACGCGCTTGCGTCGCATCATGTCTTGCATAACCAGCAGACTCCTTGGCTTCCTTGGCTATTTTTTGTGCCTCTTCCGCTTCTTCTTCTAAAGACGCGGCTTTCTTACCCGCTGTTTCGGCTGCCCTCTGCGCCTCTCCTGCTATATATTTTGCATTACTCGCTATTTCCTTGGCTTTTTCTACTTCATTCTTGGCTTCATACGCTCGGTCATCGGCTTTCTCTGCTATTTTCTTGGCTTCTTCACCTGCCATTTCTGCTAATCTTGCTATAGTCTTAGCGTTATTGGCTGCTTCATTCGCGTCGTAAGCTTTACTCCACGCTTCATTCGCTGTGCTTTTTACTTTTTCCACCTCACTACGCGCTTGCTCCGCATCATGGTTAGCATAACCTGCTGTCTGTTTGGCTTCTTTTGCTATTTTTTGTGCTTCTTCTGCGGCTGCTTCTAAAGACGCGGCTTTTTTACCCGCTGTTTCTGCCGCTTTCTGTGCTTGTTCTGCTGTATATTTTGCACTATTAGCTATTTCCTTGGCTTTCTCTACTTCACCCTTAGCTTCATACGCGTAGTTATTGGCTTTCTCCGCTATTTTCTTGGCTTCTTCACCTGCTGTTTCCGCTAATCTTGCTATAACCTTGGCGTCCTTCGCTGTTTCATTCGCGCTGTGGGAATTACTCCACGCTTCATGAGCTTTGTTGTCTGCTGCTTCGGCTTTTTTCTTGGCTTCGTCTGAATACATCCGCGCTAAACTTGCTATAGTCTTAGCGTCACCTGCTACTTCCTGCGCTTTATTGGCATTACTCCATCCTTCATGAGCTGTACTTTTTGCCTTTTCTACCTCACTGCGCGCTTGTGCCGCCTCATGGTTAGCATAACCTGCTGTCTGTTTGGCTTCTTTTGCTATCTTTTCAGCTTCACCCGCTACTGTCTCTACCTGTGATGCCTTCTTTTGTGCACCATCAGCTACCTTCTTTGCCTCTTCGGCTATAGACTTCGCACTACCTGCTACTTGTTTTAGACCATCCAAAGCACCTTTCGTTTCTTCTGCTACCTTCTCTGCTGCTTCCGCTTTACTCTTTGCTGCTGTAGCTATACCCTTCAACGCCTCCACACTCGCTTCACCTGCCGTTTCTCCTGAACGCACCGATGCTTCTGCTGCTACCTTCGCTTCGTTGGCTATTCGTGTTGCTTCTGTTGCACTCTGTTGCGCTTGCTCGGCTTTCGTCTGTGCACTATCCAACGCACTTTTGGCTTCTAAGGCTGTCGCTTTGGCGCTCCTTGCTTCTTCTTTTGCTTCTTCTGATAAGCTTTTTGCACTAGAGGCGGTTTGACTTGCTTGTTCACTCGTGGATTTCGCTTCAGTCGCAACAGTCTCTAAATTTTCTGCTTTAGATTTCGCATCGCTAGCCTCTTTTACAGCTTGCTCTACTTTCGCTGTCGCCTTATCAACGGCGCTTTTCGCTTCCTCCGCCAAACCCTTCGCCTCAGATGCCGTACTCTTAGCTTCTCTTGCTTCTGTTAATGCTGTAGTCGCTGTAGATTTTGCTTCATTCGCAACTGCCTCTACACTTTCGGCTTTAGCCTTTGCTGTTTCTGCTGTCTCCTGTGATGCTGCTGCCAACCGTTTTGCTTCTTCTGATAATGTTTTAGCTGCCTCAGCAATCCCTTTCGCATCATTGGCTATACTAGATGCCCCGCCCGCTGTTGTTTTCGCAGAAGTCGCTTCTCTTAATGCCTGTTCTGATGCCTTTTGCGCCTCTGTAGATGCCGTATTCGCTTTTTCCGCTAAACCTTTCGCCTCTTCTGACGTGCTTACAGCTGCCTCTGATTGTGATTTGGCTTCTCTTGAAGCTGTTAATGCTGTCTCTACTCCCGCTTGTACTTGTGAGGCTGTTTTTGTGAGTTCTCTAACAGAAGATGTCGCACCTTCTGATAACTCTTTTGANTGATTGTGATTTGGCTTCTCTTGAAGCTGTTAATGCTGTCTCTACTCCCGCTTGTACTTGTGAGGCTGTTTTTGTGAGTTCTGTAACAGAAGATGTCGCACCTTCTGATAACTCTTTTGCTTGTTCTGCAATATCCTTGGCATCATCGGCTGCCTGTTTGGCTCCATCTGCCTTTAGACTTGCTTGCATGGCTACAGTCTTAACTTCATGACACGTTGCTACCGCCGTCGCTGCTACTTGCGTCGTCTCTGTTGCTGTTTGTGAAGCTTCTCTTGCTGTTTGTTCTGCACGCGTTGCAATGGTCTTCGATTCATCGGCTAACCTCTTGGCTTCGGTCGATAAATTAACAGCATTCTCACTGCTCTGTTTGACCTCTTCAAAACGTTGTAATGCCGTAGAAAGGGAACCTTTCGCACTATTGATTTCCCCTGAGGCTCTATCGACTGCTCCTTTTGTCTCTTCTGCCATGCGCTTCGCTGCATCAGAAGTATTCTTGGCTTCTTCTGCTAAGCCATTGGCTGTATCCGCTGTCTCTTTCGCAAGGCTAGCCGTTGTCGTCGCTGCTTTAGCTTCTTCCTTCGCTTCATGAGACGTCGTAAGCGCTGTTGTCGCTGTTTGAACTGTTTTCGTCACTTCGCTAAGCGCTTGTTCCGACACCCTCTTCGATTCTTCTGCAACCTGTTGCGCACCATTCGCACGCGCCATGGCTTTTTCTGCTTCTTGTCTTGCATTAACAACCTGCTCTAACGGCGCAAAGGTTTCATACGAATACAAAGATGCCGTCCCTAAAAGCTTCGGAACAACAACGCTGTCTTGCGAAGTCCCTTCTCTGATTTCCTCTTTCGTTGCAACAGGTATCAAATATTCATGTTCATGATCGGGTATCTTCATCTGCTTTATTCCTTCATTCAGAGGGCTTCATCCAATGAACACTCTTTCAAATCTTCAAGCTCTTCTCTTAAGGTCTCTAAGCGCTTCTCTAAATCTTTCACAGATCCATCAAGCTCTGTTTTCAATGCTGCTTTCAGTAAATCAAAAACGCCAGTAAGCGGCGCATGTACAAAACCTCCCCCAGAATACAAAACGACCCGTACTTGAGACGGGTCGCTAATCTCTGATATCGCAAACGGTTTTAATGACATTTCAACTCCTCATGTCTTGATCCCATAAATTACACTCACATTAACGGGGCGCGTTTCAACACCACCAACCCTCTCTGCCATGAGATGATGTTCATGATGCTCTCTGTCATTCAGACCTTCTGTTATAGGCGTTGAATAATATAAAAAATTAGCAAAGGGGCTCCTGATAAACCAAGGTAAACGCGGTGGCTTGTCTTTTTCTGTAAACCTACAACACACTGATTTATAATGATAATTCACTGTTTTGTATGTTGAATGAGAGTCTCGAATAACGTAAGATTCTCTCATTTCAAGTCTGTTTATATTGAATCAAACAAACCCATTTGCTTGCACGGCATAAGCGGGGCTGGCGTGTGGGTAAAACTGTATAAGAAAGGAATGAAAATGGTTCTTATGAATCGTCTTAACGCAAGGGCTGTCGCAACATTGGGAGCTGGCAAATATAATGATGGTGCCGGCTTGATCCTCCATAAGCGTAAAGATGGTGGTGCTCAATGGCTTTATCGTTATACCATTCACGGTCGGCGCCGTGAAATGGGCTTGGGCGCCTTAAGACATGTCTCTTTAAAAAAAGCCCGTGAATTGGCAAACCAATGGCGTGCTGTTTTACATGAGGGTCGTGACCCCATTAAAGAACGCGATAAACAAAAGCGTGAGGCAATGCGTAATCTTCATTATTTAAAAAACATTGCTTTAGATGCTTTTGAAAGCCGTAAAGCTGAATTAAAAAGAGATGGTAAAGCTTGTGATTGGTTTTTACCATTACGCCTTCATATTCTCCCTAAATTGGGCTGTCTGCCCGTTTCAGAGATTACACAAACAGAGATACGCAATACCCTTGCTCCTATCTGGCATACAAAAGCTGCAACAGCAGAGAAAGCACTAAATCGTCTTAATCTTTGTCTCAAACATGCGGCTGCATTAGGGTTAGATGTTGATTTACAAGCAACAGAAAAAGCACGCGCGCTCTTAGGTAAACAACGTCATAAAACCACTAATAGACCTGCAATGGATTGGAAAGATGTTCCCGCCTTTTATCAGTTACTCTGTAAAACACAAAACATAACACAACTGGCTTTGCGCTTGCTTATCCTGACAGGCGTTCGTACCAACCCTTTGCGTCATATTCGTGAAGATCAGATTGAAGATGATGTATGGACTATTCCTGCTGAGAATATGAAAGGTTTGCGTGACGCTACAACAGAATTTCGCGTACCTCTATCATCTGAAGCGCTAAAAGTGATTAAACAAGCCCGTTGTATTTCCAAAAGTAATTTCATTCTGTCTTTTTCCGGTCGTGCTCCCCTTGCTGAGAATTGTATGGCAAAATATATGAGAGACAATAAACTTGAAGCCTGCCCGCATGGTTTTCGCTCTAGTTTACGCAATTGGCTTGCTGAAACAACCGATGCTCCCTATGAGGTCGCTGAAACCATTCTAAGTCATACAGTAGGGGGTAAAGTAGAGCGTGCCTATCGTCGGACTGACTATTTAGAACAGCGCCGCGTTTATATGGATAAATGGGCGGCTTATGTCACGGGTCAATCTTAAGATATGGGGTGAATAACCCCATTATCTGTGGATAACTTTAGCTCTCTTTTCTCTCATTCTCTCTCAATAAGACTCATAACGTATCACATCAGAAATTGTATGATAAAATATTGTTTTATATAAATAAAACATCTTTCTAAATGAACCAAAATGTGGTTAATAAATAGTTATGATTTGTTACCATTTTTATAGTGAAAGGATTTTAGAATGACAGAAAATGATATTCTTTTAACAGACCGTGAAAGTGCAAAATTGCTTCATATGAGTGTCTCAACTTCCGCCGTCATGTGACCAATGGCTCTCTCCCAAAACCTTTAAAATTTGGTTTTTTATCCCGTTGGTTACAATCGGATCTTTTGAATGTAATCGAGCAAGCAAAACAGCAACGTTATAACGACGCGGCATAAAAAAAACCTTGTCACGTAAGGACGGACAAGGCTTTCTCAAACTCATCACCCTAGAGATAGCACAATCCGTCCTGTGACGTAACGTTCTAGGATTTACAATGATGTGTTCTTTTAAGAATGCGCAAGGTATCACACGTGCCTTGCGCGGGGTTTGGCATGGGCGTTATGGAACAGCCCGTTGCCCTGCTCATGATGATAGGCTGCCTAGTTTATCTATTTCTAATGGAAATGATGGGCGTCTTTTACTCACTTGTTATGCTGGCTGCTCTTTTAGAGAGATCATACAAGCGCTTATTAGAATTGGATTGCTTGGAAAACAAGCTTATGATCACGCTCTTTCTTTATCAAAACAGATTTGTGCTGATCTCAAACGAGCAAAACAGAAAGCAGAGAGAGCAAAAGCAATTTGGCAACAAAGCCAACCAATCAAAAATACTTTAGCAGAAACCTATTTACGTATGCGGGATATTACATGTGATTTGCCTACAGATTTACGCTTTTACGACAAATGTCTACACCCCTCTGGGGGTACATTGCCCGCGTTGGTTGCTCTTGTTAAGGGGGCTGGTTCCTTTGCCATTCATAGAACCTTTTTAAAAGACAATGGCTGCAAAACAGATCAGAAACCAGCAAAAGCCATGTTGGGATCTGTAACGGGTGGTGGGGTGCATTTAAGCCAAGCCAATCCAAAACATCTGGTTATTTGTGAAGGCATTGAAACGGGGCTGTCTCTGCTGTCTGGGTTGTTATCAGAGCCCGTTAATTTATGGGCTTCTCTTTCAACCCTATGAAAATGCAAAATAGATATAAAATATCTATTCTAATAGTACCTATTGAAGAAACAGTAAAAATACATTACATTAGAACTACTTTGTAACACATTAAGTGGTCGTAAAATGGCTGAGACAACATTTACCTTTCGCGTCGATGATGTATTAAAAAATGAATTTTCCAAAGCAGCAAAGGCGTGTGATAGATCTGGTGCACAATTATTGCGCGATTATATGCGCGATATCGTAAAAGAACAAAAAGAAAAAAGTGCATACGATTTATGGTTTCGGGAACAAGTTCAATTAGGGATAAACTCTGCTAATGCAGGTGATATAATATCTTCTGAAGAAATCGAAGCAGAAGCAAAGGAATGGCGCCTAAAAACACAAAGTAAACTCGATAGATCAACTTTATGAAGCTAATTTGGACACAAGTAGCACACGTTGACCGCAAAAAGATACGTGAATACATATCACAAGATAATCCTTCCGCTGCCTTAAAGTTTGATCAACTTTTATCTGAAAAAGTAGAAAAACTTGTTAAATTTCCTACCCTTGGTCGTTTAGGACGAATTGTAAATACACGTGAACTTATTGTACATCCAAATTATATCATGATTTATGATATTTCAAATGGCGTTGTGCGTATTTTACGTGTGCTCCATACAAAGAAAAAATTTCCTTAATCAACTGTATTTTTATTTATTTGCTAATTGAAGAAAATTATTTTCTACAATACTGCGCTCCGTATCAGTAAGTAATGATAGATTACTATTTTTATAATATTGCGAATATGATTGCATAATGCACTTTGCACACCGCTTAGTTTCTACTCGTAAAAATAATGATGATACTCTTGGTAAATGACGTTTTATCGTCAATGATGTGACCGTTGAAAAGCTTGGGGAACTCTTAAAAGAAAACCCCCGTGGTCTCTTAATGGTGCGTGATGAATTGGCTGGCTTTTTAGCCAATCTAGAAAGAAAGGAATATCAATCAGACCGCGCCTTTTATTTAACAGCTTTTAATGGCGATGATCAATTTACTTATGACCGTATAGAGCGTGGAACCATTTTTATCCCTTATGTCACTTTATCCATGATTGGAGGCATTCAACCTTCACGCATTATTCCGCTCATTCAAGCCATACACCGTGGAATAAACGATGACGGTTTATTGCAACGCTTTCAAATGATTGTCTGGCCCGATGACAATAAAGAGTGGCAATTGGTTGATAAACCGCCCAATCAAGAGGTCTGGCAAAAGTATGAAGGGGTATTTCGCTCTTTTCGTGATAAACGCTTAGGTTCTCCCGAACAACCACTGATTATGCGTTTTTCTCCTAAAGCACAAGTGAAGTTTTATGAATGGTTCGAGCATCTTCATAAAGAGGCAAAAGGAGGTAGTTACTCAGAAAGCTTACAATCGCATCTTTTAAAAATGCCAAAGACCATAGCAAGTCTTGCGTTGATTTTTGAACTTCTTGACAGTGGTGGTTTAGAAATTGGACTCTATGCCATCACAACAGCGTTGCGTTGGACAAGTTATCTGTTAAGTCATGCCAAAAGACTTTATGCGGCGGGGGATACATTAACAGCAGAGCGTGCAAAATTAATTGTCGAGCGTTGTGATTGTTTACCCGATGTTTTTACAGCAAGGGATGTTTATAAACGTGATTGGAAATATTTAACAGACAATCAAACCGTTAAGCAAGCTTTAGAGCTTTTATGTCGTTGTAACTATATTCGTGAAATCTCTGGAGAGAATAACTCCCAAGGCGGTCGACCTACCATACGTTATGAATGGCACCCTTTAGTGAAAAGTCATAAGACATCTCACTGAGGCAATTTGGAAATCTTATAAAACATTAAACAATATAACAGTGAACCTTTAAAGCACTTCCCATCATTAGTTTTGGGGGGGGTATGGGGGTTTTGGGGGGTCTTTTTACCCCCCCCCTTTATATATATTTTTTAATCCAAAATAAAAGTTATTATATTTCAATAAGTTAATCTTTTAAATAAACAACCTATATTAAACATAACACATAAATACAATTTTTAATATATATCTAAGAGGGTTTTGTAGGTGTTTTGGGGGGGTTAAAAACAGACAAAACCTATCAAAATACTCATTCTGATATTTTAAAGAACGTAGTACATTTATCTTGATGAATACGTGAAATGAATAGCAAATTTCACTACTTTGCTGATCTTATTCCATGTCATGGGCTGTTGATAAGCAGCCTTAAAGACCCATTTTGAAAAAAAATTATCCGCTTTTTTAGCAGTTTTTTCCCATTTTTATCGTTATTTGCTTTAAATGCATTTAATTGAATTCGTTTTGATTCTTTTAATGAATATTAATCATCTCATAAGGCAAGGGATTTTTATTACAATATGCTTCAATCTATTAAGTATGATAATGAACAATTCACTTTACGCTCCCTTTTACAATCCTATCGTGAACAGGCAACATCAAATGCTCTACGGGGGAAAGTGTTTGAAGATTTTGTGACAAAATATCTTATGTATGACCCTCTCCACTATGGGCGATATGAAAAAGTTGAGAGCTATTATGAATGGGCTAAAGAGCGTGAAGGTTGGAATAAAAATGATATCGGCATTGATCTGGTGGCAAAGCTTCGTCATCAAGAGGGATATGTGGCTATTCAATGTAAGTTTTATAAAGCTGACCATCAGATCAGTAAAAAAGATATTGATAGCTTTATCGCTGCCTCTGGAAAAGACATCTTTAAATATCGACTTCTCGTTGACAGCACAGAAGTGGAATTAAGTGACAATGTGAATGCCATGATTAAAGGACAAGCGATACCCGTTTATCGTATTGACCTTCGTCATATGGAAAACAGTCGTATAGACTGGCAAATATTTGCAACGAAAAAAGAAGTTGTTCTGAAATCAACAAAAGAGCCTCGTCCCCATCAAGAAGAAGCCATCAAGAAAGTCTGTGAAGGTTTACAAGAAGCAGACCGTGGCAAGCTGATTATGGCATGTGGTACGGGGAAGACTTTCACCAGTTTGAAGATAGCAGAAACCCTTGCTGGGAAAGGCAAGCGTGTTTTGTTTCTGGTACCTTCTCTGGCTTTAGTCTCGCAAACAATCCGTGAATGGACAGCCGATGCACAAATCCCGTTGCGTTCCTTTGCGGTGTGTTCGGATACAAAAGTAGGCAAGCGCCGTAAAAACCAAGATGATATTGTTGGCATGGAAACATCAGATCTTGTTCTCCCTGCTACCACGGATGCTCAAGCCCTTGCTAAAGAAGCTTGTGAATCCCTAGCAGATGCAATGACCGTGGTCTTTTCAACTTATCATTCAATTCAAGTGATTTCGGATGCCCAAAAAGACCATGGTTTACCCGAATTTGATCTGATCATCTGTGATGAAGCCCATAGAACAACTGGGGCTTCATTGGGAACTGAAGACAATGAATCTGAATTTATCAAGGTTCACGATAACAGCATCATTCGGGGCAAAAAACGTCTGTATATGACAGCAACGCCGCGTATCTTTAGTGACACTGCTAAAAGGCGGGCGGATGAGATCAATGCTGTTTTGGCATCTATGGACGATGAAACCCTTTATGGCAAACAACTTCATCATTATACCTTCGCGGAAGCTGTCGATAATGAACTTTTAACTCCTTACAAGATTGTGGTCTTGGGTATTAATGAATACCTATATCACACCAGCCATACAGGAGATTATTGCCAATGAAAACCGTGAAATTGATTTAGATGATGCGGCAAAAATTATT
>NZ_JBHIND010000086.1:0-18764 GCF_042194695.1 Bartonella sp. CM86QHHN | reverse complement strand
ACTCAATAGAATCAAGATTCACCTATTCCCCCATATTAGACATAACTATTTTATTTTACTTGCTTTTTATATACCATTTATATCTAAGGGAAAATTATATTTTTTTACCAGCTTAGGTGTTTCTATCATGGCTATAATATGGGCAACTTCTCTCTTAAATGTATTGTCACCTACAACTTGTTGTACATCACCAAAGCGTATCGTAAACTCCTGTAATAATTGCTCTATAGTGTCTCCTAACGCTATATGACAAATCCCTTTTTGAGACCTAGCCACCAAAAGCTTTCCTATTGATACATCTTTCAGACAGAATACTCTCGTTTGGGAAATATTCAGCATTTTAGCCTTCTTTATATTTTAAAAAGTTTTGAACATCATCCATAAAGTAAAGGGAGAGTATTCACTATCTTTTAAAAACAAACAAAATCATTCTGAAATTATCTCCTTAGCCATTGTATTAAATACACTCTCACCTTTTTATGAAATGGAAAGATACATAGATTGACTTTCTTCCTACCCTAAGACGGAAACTTCGACCAGAGCTGATCTATCAACAATCTTGCTTTTTATATAACAGATTCCAACTGAACCCATTTGATATGGTTTATTTCATAAGCTCTCTACAGACAAATCCTGCTCTGAATTCTATCATACACTCTAACAAAAACACCTTAATGTGGTAAATTTTCATACCTTATATCACAACTCTAAACGGCAGTATTTTACGGAACAACACGATAAGCTTCCCATTTTATTTTACGAAATCCCATCGAACCATAAATAATAGCTTATGTTTTACAAGCAACAGAAAAAGCGCGTGCTCTCTTAAGCAAAAAACGTCATAAAACACAAAGAAAGTATGCCGGCAATGGATTGGAAAGATGTTCCGGCTTTTTATGCTCCACAGTATGCTTGAATATTCTAATTTGTTGGAGCACTGTTATTATTTTTTATCAAAGGTCATACTTTTGATAAACTGACGAGATGACTCAACTCAAAAAAGAAATTTATCTTCAATTTTATGAAAAAAAGCATGGAAAAGGTATTTTAATGCTTACTTTCTTTTTCACTTAACTTATAAAATGACGGTAGCCTCAGAACTAAAATATTTTGCCCGCAACAATCACACACAGATATTTGTCATAGGAAAAAGTCATGCCCAAACGCACAGATATAAAATCTATTCTTATCATCGGAGCAGGACCTATTATCATTGGTCAGGCATGTGAATTTGATTATTCAGGCACTCAAGCCTGTAAAGCATTAAAAGAAGAAGGTTACCGAATTATTTTGGTAAATTCTAATCCTGCCACGATTATGACAGATCCAGATCTAGCTGATGCAACTTATATAGAGCCCATTACTCCTGAAATAGTTGCCAAAATTATTGCTCACGAGCGTCCCGATGCCCTTTTGCCCACTATGGGAGGACAAACAGCCCTCAATACTGCTTTATCATTAAAGCGTATGGGTATTCTAGACCGCTATCATGTTGAAATGATAGGAGCCAATGCTGATGCTATTGATAAAGCTGAAGATCGTGCTTTATTCCGCCAAGCGATGGCAAAAATCGGTTTGGAAACGCCACGCTCTATGTTAGCCAATGCAACAGAACTGAAAGAAGAAAATCGCCAACAACACGCAAAAACGTGTGCTGAACTTAAAGCAAAACTTTCTGGTGCTGCGCTTGACAAAGCACTCGAAGAACTTGAGCGCAACTGGCGACATACCGAAGCTGATCGCAAACAACATTATATCGCTCATGCAACAGCAAAAGCAGTTCAAGCTCTTGATGTTGTTGGGCTTCCAGCTATTATTCGTCCTTCATTCACCCTTGGTGGAACTGGTGGTGGAATCGCTTATAACCGCTCTGAATTCTATGAAATTATTGAACGTGGGCTTGAAGCTTCACCAACAACAGAAGTATTAATTGAAGAAAGTGTTTTAGGGTGGAAAGAATATGAGATGGAAGTTGTTCGTGATAAGAACGACAACTGTATCATCGTTTGTTCTATTGAAAACATTGATCCAATGGGGATTCATACCGGTGATTCGATCACTGTAGCACCTGCTCTCACCTTAACCGATAAAGAATATCAATGTATGCGTAATGCTTCGATTGCTGTTTTGCGAGAAATTGGTGTTGAAACGGGGGGATCCAATGTACAGTTTGCTGTCAATCCTGAAAATGGGCGCCTCATTGTTATTGAAATGAATCCGCGTGTTTCTCGCTCTTCAGCGCTTGCCTCAAAAGCAACGGGGTTTCCCATTGCCAAAGTAGCGGCTAAACTGGCTGTTGGTTATACACTTGATGAATTAAAAAATGATATCACGGGTGGTGCAACACCAGCATCATTTGAACCTTCTATTGACTATATTGTGACAAAAATTCCTCGTTTTGCGTTCGAAAAATTTCCCGGTTCATCACCTGTCCTCACAACTGCGATGAAATCTGTAGGAGAAGTCATGGCAATTGGACGCACTTTTCAAGAATCGTTACAAAAAGCACTCCGTGGACTTGAAACAGGGCTTACGGGTCTTGATGAAATTGTGATTCCAGAGCATGCTGAAGGTGATGAAAAAAGTTCTATACGCTCAGCCATTGCCATACCAAGCCCTGATCGTCTACGCTATATTGCTCAAGCCATGCGCACAGGCTTACCCTTAAATGAGATTCACCAAATTAGCAAAATTGATCCGTGGTTTTTAGAACAAATAGCCTCCATCATTGAAATGGAGCAGCGTATCCGCATTCATGGATTACCCCAAGACGCAGATAATTTACGTATGTTAAAAGCTATGGGCTTTTCAGATGCGCGATTAGCCTCCCTTACAGGGAAAGAACCCGATTATATCGCAGCTTTACGTAAATCACTGAATGTTAAACACGTCTTCAAACGGATTGATACTTGTGCCGCTGAATTTTCTTCTCCTACAGCCTATATGTATTCAACATATGAAGTTCCCTTTGCAGGTGTAGAGCACTCGGAAGCACACGTTTCTGAACGCAAAAAAATTGCTATTTTAGGCGGTGGACCAAACCGCATTGGGCAAGGTATTGAATTTGATTACTGTTGCTGCCACGCTGCTTTTGCACTGCGTGATGCAGGATTTGAAGCGATTATGATTAACTGTAATCCTGAAACAGTTTCAACCGACTATGATACCTCTGATCGCCTTTACTTTGAATCTTTAACAACAGAAGACGTTATCGCTATTTTAGAAGCAGAACAGGAAAAAGGAGATTTGGTTGGAGTCATCGTCCAATTTGGCGGACAAACACCCTTGAAATTGGCAAGCGCTCTAGAAAAACACAATATCCCCATCCTAGGTACTTCACCTGACGCTATCGACTTAGCAGAAGATAGAGACCGCTTTCAAAAACTGTTATTTAAACTTAATTTAACACAACCTCAAAATGGTATTGCCCACTCCATTGAACAAGCACGCCTCATTGCCCACGAACTAGGCTTCCCTTTGGTTGTACGTCCCTCTTATGTTTTAGGAGGACGTGCTATGCAAATTATTCGTGATGAACGTAGCTTACAAAATTATTTACTTGAGAGTGTCCCTGAATTAATTTCAGAAGATATCAAAGTCCGTTATCCTAACGACACAACAGGACAAATCAATATATTGCTTGGTAAAAATCCGCTTCTCTTTGATACCTATTTAACAGAAGCAATTGAAGTAGATGTTGATTGTCTATGTGATGGTAACGAAACACTAATCGTTGGTATTATGGAACATATTGAAGAAGCTGGTATCCACTCTGGTGATTCAGCATGTTCTCTACCAGTCCATACGCTCTCAAATAAAATAGTTACTGAATTAGAGCGCCAAACCAAAGCATTAGCACAAGCACTTCATGTTCGCGGCTTAATGAATGTACAATATGCTATAAAAGATGACACCATTTATGTCTTAGAAGTCAATCCCCGTGCTTCACGTACTGTCCCATTTGTTGCAAAAACGATTGGTCGCCCTATTGCTAAAATGGCTGCACGTATTATGGCTGGAGAAACGCTTCATGATGCTCTTGAAGCTTATGGTGGATTACCTTCTTTGCAAAAAAAACAACATATTGCCGTCAAGGAAGCAGTATTTCCTTTTGCTCGTTTTTCAGGTGTTGATACACTTCTTGGTCCAGAAATGCGCTCAACCGGTGAAGTTATGGGACTTGACTATGAATTTTCGCTTGCTTTTGCTAAAGCCCAACTTGGAGCTGGTGTAAAACTCCCTAAAAAGGGAACTTTGTTCGTTTCTGTAAGGGATGAAGATAAAAAACGCATCTTAAATCCTGTAAAACGTTTAACTGAGCTTGGCTTTTCTGTTGTCGCCACAAGTGGAACACAAAAATTTCTCACCGAACACCACGTTGAAGCAAAAAAAATTAACAAAGTTCTAGAGGGACACCCCCATATTGAAGACGCTATTCGTAATCGCCAAATTCAATTGATTTTTAATACAACTAGCACTGCCAGTGCCATCTCAGACTCAAAATCATTACGTTATGCAGCACTCATGCAAAATGTTCCCTATTATACAACAATAGCTGGAGCCGAAGCCGTCGTAGAAGCGATCAAAGCACTCAAAAAAAGGCACCTTGAGGTACGTTCACTACAAAGTTATTTTAGTTGAATTTTCTTCTACTTAGCAAAATATACACTGTTTTCTTATTTTTTCTTTATATAAAAATTGATTAAGACTTGCTTTTTGTTCTAAAAACTTTTATAGAGGTTTCATCGAATTTTCGGTTACGTGACTTTCTTTCCTGTGCAATCTGCACTTTCGACGAAACTTCTCCCACCTAATTTCGATCTACAACCGTATTGAAGAAATGAAAGCTTCAATGCTCAATATAATTATATATTCTAAGGAGTTTCCTATGTCTACAGGAACAGTTAAGTGGTTTAATACGACAAAAGGTTTCGGATTCATTCAGCCTAGCGATGGTAGTGCAGATGTATTTGTACACATTTCTGCCGTCGAGCGTTCAGGTCTAAACAGTCTTAATGAAGGGCAAAAAATCTCTTATGATGTTCTTCAAGATCGTCGTTCAGGAAAATTTGCCGCTGGTAACCTTGCAGCACTTTAAAGTTTAAATTCTGCAATATTTTATTTAGAAATCTTCGTCTGTAAAGACGAAGATTTTTTTATTTTGTATAAAGCATTATTTTACCTTGTTAAAATAAAAGACTGCTTATCTCCTTTGCACAATTTATCAAACCTCTCTTATACTTCCTCAAAAACTTTCATAAAATCTACGAAGAGATTATCTTGTAAAATATCTCAAAAAAGAAGAATATAAAGCCCGTGTAAGAGTATTTTGGAAGTTTTTTATTGCATACAATATAATCTCTTATAGAATATCCTTAAAGCAATAACCATTTGTTGATATAATATAAGGATTTAAAATTATGGCTTTTATTGCCGACAAACTGTCTCGTATCAAACCTTCTGCAACAATTGCTGCTTCTCAAAAGGCCCGCCATTTAAAAGCATTAGGGCGCAATGTTATTGCTTTAAGTGCTGGAGAGCCAGACTTTGATACCCCAGACAACATCAAAAACGCGGCTATTGAAGCTATTCGAAGGGGAGAAACAAAATACCCTCCCATATCAGGAATTCCAGAATTGCGCCAAGCAATTTCTGCAAAGTTTAAAAGAGAAAATAATCTTCTTTACCAACCAGAACAAATTATTGTTGGTACCGGTGGAAAACAAATTCTCTTTAATGCATTCATGGCAACTTTGAATAAAGGAGATGAGGTCATCATTCCATCCCCTTATTGGGTTAGTTATCCAGAAATGGTCGCACTCAACGATGGTACGCCTGTCTTTTTAGAAACAAAAGCCGAATTTTCTTATAAACTCCAACCACAAGAGCTAGAAGCTGCCATTACCCCCAAAACCAAATGGTTCATCTTTAACTCTCCTTCAAATCCATCAGGTGCCGCTTATACACATAATGAATTGAAAAAACTTACAGATGTTTTAGTAAAATATCCTCATGTTTATATCCTTTCCGATGATATATATGAACATCTCACATATGAGGGTTTTACCTTTGTGACTCCAGCTCAAGTAGAACCAGCGCTTTATGAGCGTACACTCACAATGAATGGTGTTTCTAAAGCCTATGCGATGACGGGATGGAGAATCGGTTATGCAGGCGGACCACAAGAACTCATTAAAGCCATGGATACCATTCAAGGACAGCAAACATCTGGAACAAGTGTCATTTCACAATGGGCTGCGGTTGAAGCACTCAACGGGCCACAAGACTTTATTGCTAAAAATAAAAGTATTTTTCAAGCACGCCGTGATCTCGTTGTCTCCATGCTAAATCAAGCTCCTGGCATTCACTGTCCAACGCCTGAGGGTGCTTTTTATGTTTATCCTTCTTGCACCGGACTTATTGGAAAGAAAACACCCAATGGTCAACGTATTACGAATGATGAAGACTTTGCCATAGCGCTTCTAGAAACAGAAGCTGTTGCTGTCGTCCAAGGATCTGCTTTTGGACTTGGATCAACTTTTCGTATTTCTTATGCAACATCAGAAGAATTACTTGAAAAAGCTTGTATACGTATACAGCGTTTTTGCAACAGTTTAATTTAAAATTTTTAATATCATCTCTTGTGATTGTTTTTTGCCGAATGTTAGTATATCCGAGAAAATATCTGAAACTGTGTCATGGTCTAAATCTATCGATTCAGCAAAAATATCTATGAATAAACACAAAAATAGATGCTGTAGATAAAGATCAAAAAAATTTAGCTATCAAATAAATGAATCGGTCTATTATCATAAGAGATGACAAGCCTATTCTACTTTCTCCATTCAATTTATAACTCTAAAAAAGACCGAGCACTTTTAAACACAATTGCCCTTATAATCAAAGGCCCTTACAATAAAATCTCTTCTATTTCTCAGCTTCTTCTTCGTCCTAAAACGAAGAAGAAGCCACCTCCCATCGTTGTGTAAGCAATCCAGTTTCCTTTAAGTTCTATTTAATAACTACTTGATTTACTTCATAGGCTTTATGAACAAGACCTGCCTTAAATATTCACCTCACATTCTAATAAAAAGCACTTCATGTATAAGGTTTTAAATATTTTATATCACACCCCTAAAAGACAGACTTTTACAGTACAATAGAATATCCCCTCTCAAACTCCTCATTGAATTTTAGTATTCTTAAAAAAATTGTTGGATATCCACCAGTTTCGAAATTTTTTCTTTATCATCTTCCCATATATTGCAATTTCTAGGGACTCTTTCAAAAATTTAAAAAAAAGCCGGACATATGTCCGGCAAATTTGGAAAATCCTCAGAGATAAAATCAATCTGATAGATCTTCGTAAGGGAACACTCAAGAAAACGAAACTGGGAGGCAACATAATCAAGAGATAGTATTCTATGTCATTTTATAAGGAAAAGCACAATAAAGACTTAAGCGTATCTGCTATGCAATAAACACATAGCTTTAAATTTGTCTCCATCATGTACCACTCTCTTTAATTAAATAGTAAAAATGTTAACTACACCATCACACGATTGTCCATTTTTCAATATATAATAACCCTCACGGTTGCTAGTATTCATAAAAAACATTTATCCCTCTTTTCAAAAATATTTACCCGTACGGACTCCCTCCACTTTTAATGTGCAACAAATAATTTTAATTGATTCAATATAGGCAAATTTGAAACGAAAGAATATTACGGGAGTCTCAAGTTGCAAAACAGCTAATTATTCCTTATAAATTAAGATATTAATATTAAAAAGACCACTGGCGAGCTTTTAAAAAAATATAATCTCGAAAAGCATTTAACCTTGCCAAATTCTTTAAATTATAAGGATAACAAAAAAAAGTATCAAAAGAAGGAATATCAACCATATCAGGAAAAAGACGCACTAAATGCTCATCATTATTGACGATATAATCAGGAAGCACAGCAATCCCAAGATCACGCATAAGCGCATTCTTTATTGAGATGATATTGTTGATTTGTAAAACTGAAACGCGCAATGATCCATCACTTCTACCAGCCTTTTCCAACCAATTTAAACCAGACAAATAAGGTGGAACAGGTTCACCGAACGAAATAATACGATGCTCATCGAGATCAGACAATTTTTCCGGCTTTCCATAATTTGCAATATACTTTTCCGAAGCATAGACATGCATATGAATTGTAAAGAGTTTTCTTTGTATAAGATCAGGTTGTTTGGGTTGATGTAAGCGAACAGCACAATCCGCATGACACATTGTCAAATCAAGCTCTTCATCGGAAAGCAAAAGCTGAACCTGCATATCAGGATAAAGACTAAGAAATTCTGGCATACGCTCTGCAATCCACCCTGCCCCCATTCCAAAGGTCGAGGTCACACGCAAGTGCCCCGTTGGTTTTGCATAGCTTTCACTTAATTGCAAACGCACACTTTCAAGCTTCATCAAAACATCATGAGCTGTACGATAAAGAGTTTCTCCCTGTTCTGTAAGAATCAAACCACGCGCATGACGTTGAAATAAGGATACCCCAACCTCTTGTTCTAAAGCCGAAACCTGTCGTGAAACGGCTGATTGAGATAAATGAAGTTTTTGAGCAGCATGCGTAAAAGATCCCGCTTCTGCTGCAGCGTGAAAAACCCTTAACTTATCCCAATCCAACGGTGGCGCCACAATTAATTCTACCTCTATATTCTCTATGTTCTCAATGAATGACTAACGCCTGGGTATATCCAAAAACCGTTCTGCTTCCAACGCTGCCATACATCCTCTTCCCGCAGCTGTTACAGCTTGGCGGAATGTTTCATCTGTCACATCCCCAGCAGCAAAAACACCAGCAATGCTTGTTGCTGTTGAGTCGGGTGCTGTCCATAAATAGCCGCCTCGTTTTTGTTTCAGCTGTCCTTCAAACAGAGAAACAGCAGGATCATGCCCAATGGCAATAAATATGCCCTCTGCATTCACTTTCATCTCGTGACCTGTCTTAACATTTTTCAGACGTGCCCCTGTTACAACAGCGCCCATTGAATCTTGAGCTGGCAGCCCCACAATTTCTTCAACCACATGATCCCAAAGAACACGCACATTATTACAAGCCAGCAACCTATCTTGTAAAATTTTTTCTGCCCGAAACTGCCCCCGCCTGTGAACCACGCTTACACTTTTAGCCAAATGCGATAAATAAAGTGCTTCTTCAACAGCCGTATTTCCTCCTCCCACGACAATAACGTCCTTATCACGATAAAAAAAGCCATCACATGTAGCACAAGCGGAAACACCTCCGCCCATAAAGGTCTGTTCACTTTCTAAACCAAGCCAGCGCGCTTGAGCTCCTGTTGCAATAATCAGTGCATCACAAGAATATTGTGTTCCTGAATCCCCATATAAGACAAAAGGATACTTCAACAAATCAGCCTTTATAATTGTATCATAAACAATTTTTGTCCCCATATTCTCAGCTTGTTTTGCCATTTGTTCCATCAACCATGGTCCTTGAATGGGATCTGCAAAACCTGGATAATTCTCAACATCAGTTGTAATTGTCAATTGTCCCCCCTGCTGCAAGCCCGTCACCAAAACAGGCTTAAGCATTGCTCTTGCTGCATAGATCGCCGCTGTATAACCAGCCGGACCTGAGCCAATAATTAGCAGACGAATATGCGATTGTACCATTAAATCCCCTTCACTTTATTATAAATTAATTATTCTATAAATGATAACGGAATGCAGCCTTTTAAAAAAATATTTTTCAAGAGCCCTAATTATGTTATGTATACTTCTTTTCAAGTTTTATGAAAAGGTCTGATTACTAATTCATCAAGGCACGCTAATGTTAAGAATTAATCCTTATCCTATAAAGAGAAAAATGTAACTTCTTATGAGCACAAAACCATAATAAAAAGAGATACAAAGATAGGGAACGATCATTTTTCAATTTATTATCAATGTCTGTGCACGTTTTGCCTTAATCATGGGAGGAGCAATGCTTTTGCCAATTTTTGTGGATTTGCACGACAACAATCGTAATTGGATAAGCTTTCTCTATTCTTGTGCCATAACCACCATGTTAGCAACGCTGATTCTTTTAGCAACTAAGGGAGCTACTTGTCGCTTTTCAGCACGGCTTGGCTTTATGCTCACTGTTTGTCTTTGGCTTACAGGAAGCATCGTAGGTGCCTTACCTCTTTATCTTTCTCCTCTTCCCATTTCTCTAGCAGGAGCCATTTTTGAATCTGTTTCTGGAATTACAACAACAGGCTCCACAGTCCTTTCTGATCTTGATAATTTATCGCGAAGTATTTTATTATGGCGTTCTCTTATATGCTGGATTGGGGGCATTGGTTTTATCGGTTTAGCCCTCTTAATTTTGCCTTCACTGCGTGTGGGTGGCGTGCGACTTTTTCATATGGAATCATCTGATAAATCTGAAAAAATATTGCCTCGCATCAACCAAATTGCTAATGGAATTATCATCGCTTATGTTGGGTTAACATTGGCTTGTATGCTTTCTTATTTTGCTGCAGGAATGAATTTATTTGATGCCATTAACCATGCAATGAGTACAGTAGCAACAGCTGGTTTTTCAACGCATGATACTTCTTTTGGCTATTTTTCTGATACACCAGCCATCTTAATTATTTCAACAATCTTCATGTTGCTTTCTGCTTTACCTTTCGTACTTTATGTTAAATTAGTCCTTCCTGGACACTCTAAACGCTTCCTTGACCCACAAGTGATTGTTTTTCTCCATATCGTTCTCCTTTTCAGCTTTGCTTTAGCGGCATGGCTACGGTTTTATGATCATCGCGCGTTCCACTTGATTTTCCTTGATGTCATTTTTCACCTTTCATCCATTATTAGCACCACCGGTTACAGCGCTGAAGATTATCAACTTTGGGGACCGTTTGCGCTTGGAATTTTCTTTATTGTTTCTTTTACAGGCGGATGTGCTGGTTCTACTTCTGGTGGCATGAAAATCAATCGCCTTATTATTCTTTGGCGTATTACACAAACAAATATACAAAAACTTCTTTCTCCTAATGTTGTCGTAAAAGCTCGCTATGATCACTCAAATATATCAAACGATGTTGCTCAAGCCGTTTTATTTTTTGTATGTCTTTATATGTTCTGCCTTGTTATCGGCACTGCACTTTTGCTTACAACCGGTCTTGACTTTACCTCTGCCTTTACAGGTGTCTTAACCGCACTTTCAAATGTTGGTCCAGGCTTTGGAGATATCATTGGCCCTGCAGGTAATTTCTCTACAATCAATGATAATGCTTTATGGATTTTAAGTTTTCTAATGTTAGCTGGACGCCTTGAAATCATAACAATATTCGTCCTTTTTATTCCCGCTTTCTGGCGTGAACAATTTTAATGCATAACACTTTATTTTACCAAAATAAAAGGTATGAACAATATGCGTAATAATATTCAACCTTCACTCAATCGACCGAAAATTTTCTGAAATTTCAATCAAATTATCATATAGATGATTATACAAGTTAACATAAAAATAATTCGGCAAGAACAATCAAGTACCAAGAGCTTTCACATTCATAACATATAACTCTTTACTCTATTAAGCCCTTTTATCGTTAAAAATGGACACATAAAACATTCTTTTTTTTATGAATAATTTCTAATGCAAAAAATATGAATATTTGCTAATAAAAATGTTTTTTCTCTTTAATAGAACAACATCTTTATGGAAAATAGAATGCATTCTATTACAAATTTACAAGCTTGTTAAAAAACATCTCACAATACTCATCTTATTCATTTCACAACAATTCTTATGAAAGGTATAAGATATAATTGGTCCCATCATTTTTACTTAAATAATAAAGTGCATACCGAAACCACAACATAAGATACAATTAGCACCATCATATTATTTTTCTGCTGTTAATGTTGCAACAGACTGCATTTCAGACAATTTATAAGAAATCTCTTTACACCTTTCTTAAATAGTTTTTATCCGCCACATGCTCTCTTCCAATTGTGACGTGCAAGAAGATAGCTCTCATTGTTAATATCAACAGATTTTACATGAGAAAATCTTACGGTACTCAAAGCTCTTATTCAAATTGAAAAGGTAAATTATCTATAAAAATCATATATATATATATATATATATATATTGATCTTAAATCCATCTTATTATGAATTTATTGAAAATATGTACGACTATTTTATCCATGGAGATACCATCATTATCTTTTTAAGACAAGAAAACGTTTTTTTTTTGCTATCTATTTAAGTCTTACAAAACGAACAATATCAGCACGACCCCGTATAAGATAGTGCATAAATCCCCAGACTTGAGTTAAAGCATTATTTTCTTATTCTAAAATATCAATGAATAAAAGTAGCTTTCTTCTCTCCTAGTATGCTTTATCATAAACTACATATCGCTCTCAAGCGTATACATTTTTAATATTTTATCCAAAATTTTGAGAACTTTTTATAGCGTGCTACTAAAGACAATATAAATTTTGTAAAATAACATTTATATCATTGAGCTGTTTTCTTAATGACTATGAAAAACCTTTAAGAAAAATACTTTTATCATTCCTCAAAAAGATTTTTGATATAATAATCAAAGTGTTTTTTCTGCAAACAGTTCTTTGTAAACACTTTCAATCTTGCTTGCCTCTTTTTCCAAAGGAAAGTGAGTACGAACATGGGTTAAAGCTTTCTTTCCGGCTGCCAATGTTTTTTCTACATCAGCAAAATAAGGTTCAATTGCTGCTGTTAAAGCCGCTCCATCTCCTGCTTGAACAACCGTTCCTGTTCCCTCGACCACCAATTCTTTAAAAATTCCTACATCACTCGCCACTACAGCCGTCTGTGATGCCATTGCCTCCAATGGTGTCAGACCAAAACCTTCCAAACGAGACGGAGTTACATAAAGTGATAAACGGCGATACCACACAGGTATATCAAGCCTTTCACCAAGAAAAATAATGCGGTCGTTTAAACCAGCTTCAGCAATCTTCTGTCGTAATTTCTTTTCAAAACCATAATGCTGTTCTGTAGTCCGACCAGCGATAAGTGCTGTCCATTCGGGATAGTCAGGCAATAATGCTATCATCGCGTCTACAAACAAATCAGTACCCTTTAAATAGCGCACGCGCCCAAAACATCCTACCGCATATTTTCCTGGCACCCCAGTTGCTGGAAAGTAATCATCAGGAATTTTGGGGGGTGAAAAACGCCTAATATCCACTCCATGCATAATAACCTTATGAGGCACTTCTAGATAGGTTCCCGTACATACACTAGTAGCGATAACTTTATCCATACGACGAAGCAACCATTTGGTAAAAGGCTTGTGTTCGCGTCGAGATGCCGAAGTAAAGATGAGTTTAAGCTTCATTCGCAAAACATCGCGTAAAAACACCCCGCAAAGCATCTCAATATTGCGTCGTGCATGCCAAATACGAAATGGCTTCCCTTTCGGACTTTTCCAAAGTCCGAAAAGGTCCTTAAAGGCAAGTGTCGGTAAAGTTCGTGGTAAACCAAACCCCAAAGTGGATATACGCACACCCTGTTCGCGTTGCAGTGGAATAAGCTGAATAATCGTAGATGTTACTCCCGACAAACGCCTTTTAAAGTGAGGCGCAATAATTTCAGTTTCGTCCAAAGATACACGCATAATAATCCATATGTTATTTAGATGTACTGAACCTTAATGATCTCGTAATTATGCGCACCACCTGGTGCATTCACCTCAATCACATCACCTTCTTGCTTGCCAATAAGTGCACGTGCGATAGGCGAAGAAATAGAGATTTTACCAACCTTTACATCAGCTTCTTGATCTCCTACGATCTGATACACTTTTTTTTCTTCAGTATCCTCATCCAAGAGTTTAATGGTTGCGCCAAATTTTATTTTGTCACCTGAAAGACGCGAGACATCTATCACTTCTGCTCGTGCGATATAATCTTCAAGCTCATTTATACGCCCCTCATTAAGACTTTGCGCTTCTTTAGCTGCATGATACTCGGCATTTTCTGACAAATCACCATGTGCTCGCGCCTCAGAAATTGCTTCAATAATCCGCGGACGCTCCTGTTGTTGACGCCAACGCAACTCTTCTTTAAGACTTTCAAAACCAGCTGTAGTCATCGGAACTTTTTCCATAATCCGTCCCTTTCTATTACACGGAAAGTTTAATAAAAATACAAAAAACGGCTTCCAAAATTACTTTTGGAATCCGAAAACTACGATCTTTTTCATTATATAGTACAGTCTCTCTGTTTTCCATATAAAAATAAATAAAGGGAACAAAACATGTACCAATAGTGTTTAAAACATCTCATTTTGGTGTT
This sequence comes from Bartonella sp. CM86QHHN, assembly GCF_042194695.1. NCBI lineage: Bacteria > Pseudomonadati > Pseudomonadota > Alphaproteobacteria > Hyphomicrobiales > Bartonellaceae > Bartonella > Bartonella sp. CM86QHHN. Next base: position 4,407 of record NZ_JBHIND010000086.1, on the reverse strand, counting down.
TAAAATATTAAAATTCACTCTACTGCTGAGTCTCCTAAAGAAGAAAGAATTGTATTTTTTTCTGTTTTATCATAGTCTGGCAAAAGAAATCATATGTGATACGAAGAGAGAAGGATAGAAAATCACTAAAGAAGTTCTTTGCAGTAAAATGAAAAAAATCATAATTTTTTTTATGTTTGTTCCTTTCTTTTTAACTACAACGATATCCGAGGCAGCAGAGGCCTTTGTTACGAGAAATCTTAATTTTAGAGCAGGCCCCAGCACTCAGTATGCGCTTTGTGGCTTAATCTCTGCGGGGGAATTGATCTTTGTCAAAAACTGTGAAGGAAACTGGTGCCATATCCGATATAACGCTCAAATGGGTTGGGTGTCATCTCGTTATCTTTCATTTAAAGATGGAAATGATCTTTATCACACATACACAATGCCTTTAGTGCCCAAACGTACCGATTATTCTCCATAACAGCCATAATAACTTATGCCCTCTTGAATATCATCATGGAAAAAATGCAATAGTGTCTATGAACAACCACAAATATGCTCCCTCCAAAGAAATACTTCGAAGAATTTGTCTCATAGAAAAAACTTGATCAAGATCCTAATGAAAACTCCAATAAACCAAAACAAATCTGTTCAATAATGTTTTGCTGTTGTTGTAATGAAATTGTAAAAATTAGTATTTTCTTTAAAATCACCAGCACGCTTCTATCAAAGGATACAACAATGAAAAATGGTGTTACTGCAACAGTAGAAGCTCTTTCTGCTCTCATTGCTTCAGGTAATCCTCTTTTTAAGAATGGTGCATTATGGACACCTCACCGCCCTATTCGTCCTGAAAAATCTGAAGGTGGTATTTCATTTCAACTCGAAACATCTTTTAAACCAGCGGGAGATCAACCTCAAGCCATTAAAACTCTGGTTGAGGGAATTCAAAAAGATGAACGTACACAAGTGCTTTTGGGTGTTACCGGCTCAGGAAAAACCTATACAATGGCCAATATCATTGAAAAAACACAGCGTCCAGCTCTGATTTTAGCTCCCAATAAAACTTTAGCGGCACAGCTTTATGGAGAATTTAAAAGCTTTTTTCCTCACAATGCTGTCGAATATTTTGTTTCTTATTATGACTATTATCAACCAGAAGCCTATGTTGCACGCTCTGACACTTATATTGAAAAAGAATCCTCTATTAATGAACAAATCGACCGGATGCGTCATGCTGCAACACGCGCCGTCTTAGAGCGTGATGATGTTATTATCGTCGCATCTGTCTCCTGCATCTACGGAATTGGTTCCGTAGAAACTTATACTGCTATGACCTTCCAAATAGCAAAAGGGGACAAACTCAATCAACGAAAACTCTTGGCTGATTTAGTCTCTCAACAGTATTATCGACAAGATATCAATTTCATTCGTGGTTCCTTTCGTGTTCGAGGGGATACAATCGAAATTTTCCCTGCCCACCTCGAAGATCGTGCTTGGCGTATTTCGCTCTTTGGCGATGAAGTGGAAACAATTACGGAATTTGATCCTCTCACCGGACAAAAAACAGGCGATCTTCAATCAATTAAAATTTATGCCAACTCACACTACGTAATACCACGCCCAACACTTAACCAAGCGATGAAATCGATCAAAATGGAACTCGTTCAACGCCTCGATGAATTAAATGCGGCTGGACGTCTTTTAGAAGCACAACGTTTAGAACAACGTACAATTTTTGATTTAGAAATGTTGGAAACTACCGGCTCATGCTCTGGAATCGAGAATTATTCACGCTATTTAACGGGACGAAAACCCGGAGAACCACCACCAACCTTGTTCGAATACATTCCAAATAATGCTCTTGTTTTTATCGATGAAAGCCACGTAACCATTCCCCAAATTGGTGGCATGTACCGAGGTGACTTTCGTAGAAAAGCAACCTTAGCAGAATATGGTTTTCGCCTCCCTTCTTGTATGGATAACCGTCCTTTGCGCTTTGAAGAATGGAATGCTATGCGCCCACAAACGATTGCTGTCTCCGCAACACCTGGACGGTGGGAAATAGAACAATCTCACGGTACTTTTGCAGAACAAGTTATTCGCCCCACAGGGCTTGTTGACCCACCAACAGAGGTTCGTCCAGCCAAAAATCAAGTCGATGATATTGTGAATGAAATTCGTAAAACAATTCAAAAAGGCTACCGCACACTAGTGACCGTCCTAACCAAGCGTATGGCCGAAGATTTAACGGAATATCTCCACGAACAAGGTATTCGTGTACGCTATATGCATTCCGACATTGATACATTAGAACGCATTGAGATTCTACGCGATCTTCGGCTTGGCACCTTTGATGTCCTCATCGGTATCAACTTGCTCCGAGAAGGCTTAGATATTCCAGAATGTGGTTTTGTTGCCATTCTAGATGCCGATAAAGAGGGCTTTTTGCGCTCTGAAACTTCCCTCATACAAACAATCGGACGTGCTGCACGTAACGTAGATGGCCGTGTTATCCTCTATGCAGATACGATCACTGGTTCCATAAAACGAGCCTTACAGGAGACACAAAGACGTCGACAAAAACAAATAGCCTATAATGAAGAACACCATATCACACCGAAAAGTATCAAAAAAAATATCGGAGATATTCTCAATTCAGGTTATGAAAACAACCATATTCGTACAAATATCCCTGATGTCATCGAGAAAAAAAATATGGTTGGCAACAATTTAGCATCTCATATTAAACACCTCGAAAAATTAATGCATGAAGCAGCTGCTGATCTTAATTTTGAAGAAGCAGCACGCCTTCGCGATGAAATCAAACAATTACAAAAGATAGAACTAGAACTCGCGGAGAATCCCTTAACACATCATAGAGAACAATCCCCCCAAAAGCCCGTGTTACAACCAAGTCTTTTCTCCAAACCAGACCTTGCACACATGGGACCAACCATGGACACTGGTATTTTGGAAAATCAAAAAGGAAAATCTCGTAAAAACACCCCTAATCAAGCAACAATAAAACGAAAAAAACGCAATCAATGAAGGAGCAAAAAATTTCAAACCGCATAAAATAATCTTCAGCTCTTCTAAAAAAAGACGAAAGCTCAAAAGCAAACAGCGTTATCCGAAAAATAGACAACCTCCAACATCAAGGGTGCTTCAATTTGTCTAAAACAACATGAGAGAGAACATTTTATAAAAAATTTCTAAAATATATTATCTTTATACAGTTATACTCTGATATCTAACTCAATATTATTTATCCTTACAAGAAAATATTCAAATAGGACACTGTCCTATAACACAAATAAAGTAAAATAAGACTTTATCATAGCACCATAAGCCTATGATAAAAAATGATAACTTTTATTCATATCCCTATTGTTCAATTCATATTGTACCAAACAATAAAAAATTATCCCTAAATAAAGAGTTTATATTCCATAGTAAAAAATCGTGGACTCTCAATACAAACTTATTAATTAACCTCAAGCAGAGTACATTAATTGAAATCAAAATTCTTTTATGATTTCATTTTACTGTCTCGGCGATAGATTTAACTAAATAAATTTTTATTTTTTTTGTCACAATAAAGCCCAAAATTGTTCAGGCTCTATTCAGTTTGAAACGTGTAGGATGTGAAAAATACGAATTTACACAAGGAGCATCATTATGAAAAAAGTGATCAGGTTAGCGGTATTATCAGCAATGTCAACTGTGACCATTTTGATGCCGCTAAATGCAACGCTTGCGGATATGGCATGGAATCGTAGTGACTCTATCTCGAGAGAAATAGATGATATGATGAGGAAGATGCGTAAAGAAACAGATGATGCGATAAGGGAAATGAGGAAGAAAGCTGATATTCTGCCTTGCGGTTTTTCTCGCTCCCATTGTTCTGATAAAAAACGTAGCTTTTTATCTGATGATTTCCAAAAGTTTGTTGATGATTTCCACAAGAGTTCTGATGACGACAAGAGAAGATTTAAAGCCAAACATGAAAGGTCTGTAGCCAAACATAGTAAGACGGAACAACAACAACACCATCATCACCACCACCACCATTATCATCATGTTGAAAACAAAACATATCATTACGTCGAGCGCAAAAAGACAAAACACAGTAATATTCATATAGATAACTCAGGAGATGCTTTAGCGGTGGGTATTCTTGGTCTTGCAACAGGTACGATTCTTGGTACAATTTTAAAAAAACCAGAACAGCCACAAGTGGTTTATCAAATAGTACCACAAAATCAGGTAATTTATCAAAAAGTTCCGCAAAATCAAAGAGTTTATCAAGTGCAGCAAACGGTGGCATATGAGCCACTCCAGCAATCATTAGAATCTGATTGGCTTAACTATTGCAAGAAAAAATACCGTTCTTTCAACCCTAAAACAGGAACTTTCCGAGAC
>NZ_JBHIND010000055.1:0-14891 GCF_042194695.1 Bartonella sp. CM86QHHN | reverse complement strand
TCTCTCCTCAACACCCCCGCCTCTTCATCCCCCCCAATCTTCTCTCCACATTCCATGCCATGATAAAATCATACACCACGCATAAAGTCCCAGCTTCCTTTTTTGCACATTTCCGTTTTTACGCTTTTACGTATTTACAGAAAGCAGAAAATCTGTAAAAAATGCATTACACAATAACGTTTTCAACAACTGTCATTAAAAACTCGCCTCCCTTTTCATCTAAATCCCCCTATTTTCACTTAAATCATAGATATAAACCGCCCTATTATTGTATTGAGCAGCATAAAATTTTTCGAAAAATTCTAACGATCAAAAGGGGTCATAAGAAGCATTTTACGACTTTTAAAAGAATTTTTATTTACACCCAGTGCTTTTTTGTAACGTAGAAGAGCACATTTAATTAATTGACTATAAGAAAGTTTGAAATGAGAGAAGCTCTTCGTTTTTCTCATTCAACATCCGCAACGATAACTTATCCTTATAAGTCAATATTTTTTCGTAATACAAAACGTGCCAAAAGGAATATACTTATGTTGCATATTCACGCGCTTGTTTTAAAGAAAGATCTCTCAACGCTCATCACACCCATTTTGCAAAACGCCGCCCGTAAAGAAATGGTAAGCCCCCATGAAGTATATAAAATCCTTTCAGCCCTCCCCTATCTTTACGCTTATGGAAAAACACGTTTACGCTTATGGAAGAGCAAGGCCGGCATCATCACAAAAACTCTGCCAGCTCCCAATGTTGCAGACAGCCTTCGGTTCAAGAGATAATTCATTAAAGGCATGCCTTTCTTGTACAGTTTTGACCCACATGCACGACCCACCACTTATGATGTATAAGCCAAGTAATTTTAATTGATTTAATATGAGAGAACTGGTGATGAGAAATTTTATTATATTCAGCAACGCGCTTCACGTTAAAAAATGGTTATTTATTATTATAAATCAATATATTAATAAAGAAGAGAGTCATCATCAAGACGCTTACCTTTTTCTAAAAAAGGCTTCACACTGAAAGAAAACATCTAAAACTTAGATAAAAAAAAAGGTTTGCCTCTAATAAACAAACCTCTGCAGAAAATTATTCACATAACTTTCAAAATTTTAAATTAATCCCTCTAGAAGCAATAAAAACGCTTTAGAAGCACCAAAATGAATACAAAGATCAATTTAACACAATGTTAAGAAAAATCAAGAACAAAAAATTTTTATCGTTAATGCACCTTTAAAAAACGAGGCTTCTTAACCCACGCGGCTCAAAAGTCCGGGGCTTCTCTACAAACGCCTCCAAGCCAATCAATCCCTTCATCTCTCTCAAAAGACAGCATAAAAGGTTCACAATACAAGTCTTCGCTAAAAAAATATCAATCGCCAGCGCTCATAAAAGCCAGCGTTGGTATAAAAGATCAGATTATCGAACAATCTTGCTAAAATGTCTTCCCAATAAATAAAAAAGAAGCGGATTCTTAAATATTTCCGCCTCTTTAACAATAAAAATTATGATGAGGGATTATTAAAAAATTTCAAGACTGTGAAGGGAACCAATTTGATAACAATTCATACCTTACAGGATCATCGGCACACTGCCCACCACCACATTCCAGTATGGTAGAAATCAAATTTGCCGCAATCAAAAACACAAATAAGAAACTTGCCGCTTTACTCAAGACTGGAAAAGGAGAAAATTCTTTGAACTTGTGTGCCAACTCGCCTAAAATCATGACAAATGAGACAGCAAAGATACAAAGGACAGAAATAATGAAAGCCCAAGTATAAAAATGCAATCCAAAGAACGTTGAACCATATCCTAAATCATCGGGTGTGATATGCAAAAACACTTGCCGTGCTGCCACAGCACTGGTTACCATACAACCAAGAATAACCATACCATAATGGGTATTTTTCACCTTATGGTGAATATTGAGTAAGAACCCACAACCTGCCAGCATCAATCCAACGCGCTGCAGCAAACAAAGGGGACAAGGTAACTCAAACTTTACCAATTGATAATAAAAAGCCACCACCAAGACAATAGATAACCCAAAGAGTCCTAGCGTATTCATAAAGATGACGAAGTGAGGATTTTTTTGTTCAACATGTTCCATGGCTATTCTCTCAAAAAGATAAATTTAAAGTGGAAGTTGCGTGATGATTGAAAGTGAGAAGAATGACAACGAATAAAATTGCCCACAAAGCATAACTTATATTTTTTTTGCCACACATAGTCGTTACTGCAGTACCTAAAGCGATTAAAAATGGAAGAAACATAGCTTTTAAATCTCCTTTACATCCGTTGTTTAACTCTTATTTATTTCAGCGTTCACCATATTACAAAATTGGGCAAAAAAGAGACCATGGATTTATTATTCACAATTCGTCACTCGCGATTGATATTGCCATTATATTTAAGTGAAAAAACGATATAATCGCTCAGAAGCACATCTCAACAAAAGCGTTAAAAGCACAAAAGCGTTGATTATTCGCTTCCCCTTATATCAGCCATTGTTAAAGATATATCGACAATTATAAAGATTATATCCCCTATAAAGATTATATCCCCCACTCACAAAAGAATCACTTGAACAACAAAATAAATAGGCTTTGAAATCGAGAGATATACATCTCTTTTTTTCTCAAAAGAATATCCTCATTTTGCAACACATTTTTGACATAAAAATCTCTTTTTCTCATAAGCAATGTTTCAAATTGCAACAGATTTTATATCATATGGTGATCTTGTTTATTTTAGCAAATAAAAAATAAGACATTTTTTAAAAAAAAACTTATAATCAATGGCTTTTCCCCAATACATTTTTCCCTCTTATCTTAAATAAAAGACAATACCGCAAGCTCAACAGCCTCATGGGTCCCACGCCACCCCGTGACATTGCCCTCCCCCCTCACAAGAAGTGCTTCATGCCTTCAATACTTTAGTTTTTCATCTCTCGAGATCCCCTTTAAATTTTTAGCTTTCCGCCTTATTTGAAAAATAACTGTTTCTCTGTCATCAATTGGCTTTGCAAAAAGAATATAAAACTTTAAAAAAATAATGATAAAGAATCGCATTGAACCTTTGAAAAGGATAGAGAATGATGAAAAAATCATGTGATGTGGCGATTTTAATGGGGAGCCAATCGGATTGGCAAACGATGTGCCATAGTGCAGATATTTTGACGAATCTTGGTATTTCTCATAGTTCGCATATTGTCTCAGCACACCGAACTCCTGAACGCCTTTATCAATTTGCCAAAGAAGCAAAAGAAGCAGGGTTTAAAGTTTTAATTGCCGGTGCGGGGGGGGCAGCGCATCTTCCAGGTATGTTAGCAGCCCTTACTCCTCTTCCTGTTTTTGGCGTTCCAGTGCATTCTCACTCTCTTTCTGGTCAAGATTCTTTGCTTTCAATCGTACAAATGCCAGCAGGGATACCCGTCGGCACATTAGCAATTGGCAAAGCAGGCGCAATTAATGCAGCCCTTTTAGCCGCAGCCGTTATGGCCGTTTATGACCATGATCTCGCCCAACGATTAGAAGATTGGCGTCAACAACAAACAGCCAATGTCGCCCAAACGCCTGTAACGGAGGTTTAAAATGGCACCGTTTTTCAACACCTCCTCAGCCAACACCACCTCGTCCAACACCACCTCGTCCAACACCACCTCGTCCAACACCACCTCGTCCAACACCACCTTAGCCAACACCACCTCGTCCAACACCACTCCCTTCACCATGTTACCTCCAGGCAGCGTCATTGGTTTAATCGGGGGGGGACAATTAGCGCGGATGCTCGCCATAGCGGCCGCAGAATTAGGATTTCGAACCGTTATTTTTTGCCCTGAAGCCGATTGCCCAGCCGCTCAAACAGCAAACAACCATATTGTTTCCTCCTATGACGATATATCAGCTTTAGATCATTTTATTTCTCAGTGTGATGTTGTCAGCTATGAATTTGAAAATCTTTCGCTTCAAACGGTTCAATATGTAGAAAAGAGTAAGCCTGTTTATCCTTCTTCCAAAGCATTAGAGATCACGCAAGATCGACTTTTTGAGAAGCAATTTTTGCGTGATCAAGGGATTGGCACCGCGTTATGGCACGCTGTTGACAATTCTTCTTCTCTTCTTTCCGCTCTTGATACCTTAGGCGGACGTGGTCTTTTAAAGACGCGTCGTTTTGGTTATGACGGAAAAAACCAGATCAAGCTTGATCACCCAGATGAACAAACCCTTGACGAAGCCTTAAGGACTTTTCAGGAACAGCCTTGTATTTTAGAAGAAATAGTCCCTTTTTTATCGGAAATTTCGGTTCTTTCGGCACGTACAAAACAAGGAGAACATATTTTTTATGACTGCCCTGAAAATCAACACAAAAATGGTATTCTTCATAAGTCCTTTGTTCCATCACATATTCCACTTGACGTGCAAAAAGCAGCTCAAGAAATCAGTGTAACAGTCATGGATGCCCTCGATTATGTTGGTGTTCTTTGTATTGAACTTTTTGTCTTAACGAATGGTCATCTTTTAGTGAATGAATTAGCACCGCGTGTCCATAATTCTGGTCATTGGACACAAAAGGCATGCATAACTTCACAATTTGAACAGCATATCCGTGCTATTTGCGGACTTCCCTTAGGCAGTCCCTATCGCCATAGCGATTGCCAAATGACCAATCTTCTTGGTAACAATTTTAGCACGTTAAAATATTTTCTGAAGCAAGAGCGCACCTCGATCCATTTATATGGCAAAAGCACTGTTCACCCCAACCGCAAAATGGGGCATATCATCCAATTACTGGGACCAGCCAACAAATCTTAAGCCCACATATATACAAATACTTTTTCACACTTTTCCCCCAAATGAACTGAAAAAACAACCTCTCCCCCCACACCGATATCCATCGGCTTCAAAAGCGCCCCTAACCTTTTAATTCTCCCCTGAAAGGGCGTGAAGCCCTCCTACAAGCTCCTTCTCTCTTAAAAACATCACCTCTTCCCCCTCCAAACCGCTTCATCCTACACGAACATCTCATCCGCCCTCAAAAACAACCTCTCCCCCACACACCGATATCCAAGCAGTACAACAAGCGCTCCCAACCCTTCAACTCCACCCCCTAGCTCTTCTCCCCTTCCTTTTCTCAAAAATATCCCCCCACGGCTAAAAACAATCCACCAGCCCCCAACTTCCCCTCAACGGATACCTTCCACAGCATAAATATTCCCCTATAACATACGCAGCCCCTTCATTTTTCTTTTAATGCCAATCTTTAAGAAATAGACTGATCTATTGCACCCCATAGATACCAATCCCCATGATTGTGCTTTTATTGTCTCTAGCTTCTCTTCTTATGTTCATTTTTTCACAAAAGCATTTTCACAAAAGCATCGTTTTGTTTTCCATAAAATCGCTGCAAAGAGGTAAAACGTATTACTCTCCCCAAACAACTCTCGAGAATTCGGCCCAATATCAGCCAGACGATAGCCCCCTCCAGCATAGCAACTTTCTTCTTTTTCTCCTCTCTCTTTTTCCTTCAACGGATAGAAGATTTTCTCCTTTCGTTAATTCCCCCCCCAACACATTCCTCGAAAAGGTTTCCTGAACTTCTCCCCAAAGGCTTAAGTTTCTTCTTTTCAGATCAATTTTTCTTCTCTCACGCCCCCTCTCTTTTCAGCGCATCCATTTTCCTACCTTTTAATCCTGTTAAAACAATGAATTATAAGGTGCATCACCACCATATAATGCGCATTGGTTTTATGGCATCTCTTTATTGCATCTCGCACAATTCTTTATGAACTCCCCTTATCGTAAACGCACTTTGTTTACGCATATTCTTAACCACCCATAAGAGATTGTCTGTAACTCTCTAATCCTACTCAGCAATGACATTCGTCACCCCCAACAGACCAGCGCTTCATGAAGTTCCCACAATTTTCTCAATCCAAGCTTCTTTCAAGAGCACCTAATAATTTATAAATATAAATGTTTATTTTATTATCCTGATAAAGCTAAACTATACTTTTTAATACTATTATTTTAACACTATCATTGCCTTTAAAACGCTCATTATGCGAAAAAATACTTCACTTCTAACAATAATAAAATAATTTCGCTTGTATCTTATCTTAATATGTGATTAACGTTCAGCACAAACTTAGATCTTTTTATAGCAAAAATACCATACAAAAGGGGAAAATAATGGAGGGTATCTCTTCAAACAAACTCAAAGATGAAAACAATGAAAATAAGGAAGCAACTTTAAATGAGGCACAGTCTGTTCCTCCTCAAAAACGTAAAGGGGGTCCATTTAGACATATGTTGTTCCTCTTTCTTTTAACCTTTCGTAAACCCATTGTTTTCGTAACGAAAATCCTAGCGATAGGCTTTTTATTAATGGCAGGAATTCTTTGTCTAACATACCTCGCAGTAGGAAGAGAGTCATTACCCCTATCGATCGGGATACCAATGATCATTACGTCAGCTCTCTTTGGCATTTGCAACATGTATATAAATTGGTATTATGACATGCTTTTATTACGTTTATCGCCAGACAATGTGAAGCTTTCACTCTTTCAATAAACATCATCATAGACCACCCTTGGGAAGGTCAAATTTTTTCTGCAACATGGATATTAAAAGGAATTCAAACTATCCACGTTCAAGAGCCAAAGTGTATTCTCAGTATACTGGTTCCCTCACCGGATAATTTGAATTCCCCATCTGCTCGACAATATCCAACACTCCACCCACGTAGAAATAATTGGGTTGCAAAGAATCATAAACTATTGCCTTAAAAGAGAAATTTATGCATAATCTTTCACTCTAACCGCACAGATTTAATCCCTCATTAAAAGTACCGAGCGCTCCGCTCCGTCCCTGATCTCCACGTCAAAGATATAATTACAGGATATGATTACAGCACTAAGCTTATCCATTCCCAAACCAAACATCCTCTCACCCCTCACGTAAAATAAAAAGCCTCAAACAGAAGACACTTGTGTTGCCAATTTACGCACTTGTTTTAAAGAAACACTTGGCCAATGCACATTGCCACCACTTCACAACAGTAGCCCCCGTCATAGAGTGAAAGCTCTCGGTAATAGCTTAAACATTCATAGTGCACCACCCTCTTCAAGCTTATGAAGCGTAAACACCAACCTCATCACACCGCTTTGTCAGCCCCCAATGTTACAACACTCTCTTGTACTTGAAAGCATTCATAAAAGACCGTTTTATTCCTTATCTTCAAGTATCTTTACCATAGATCAATCCCGCTTATGATATGCAAGCAGCGAATGCTATGCTTAAAGATACACAGATTTGCAATGAGAAAACCTTAAGACTATGCAAAACTCTTATTTTACTATGTTTTCTCTGAACAATAGAAATTTATCCTTATCAATTCATCATCTTTGTCATCATCATGCGGTTTATTTTTTAGGTTTTAAGAATAAGCCTTAAGAATATCCTCACACACGAACAAAAAACACCTCATGTTATAAATTTTACATGAGCCTTACTAAACGATGATATTTTACGAAAAAACAGGATTATTTTCTCACAAATAGGAAGCTTTTACTTTTTTTCACTCTTTGTGCTTTTTTATGTCCTTCTTTACGAGAAATTTTTTACCTTCAAGGCAACCATTAACACACTATAGGAATTTGTAAGGGATATACCCTTGACAAGAATAAGACTTCTTGTTAAATCTCTCCTACTTTTTTGCAATTTTCACTTATCGTTGTGCTAATGAAGTGGTTAATGCGTACCTTAAGAGTGCGCTTTTCTTTTTGTGATCACAGTGAAAAAGTGTATCGTGTGATGTTATCATGCAAGTACGATATCGCAATGCAATGCTCATAGAGTAAGCAGTCTATTGGGGTTGTAATATTGTATTTTCGTGTTTTAATATTGTATTATAGTATTGTGTTACGTAAACTATTTAAACGGTGAATATGATGAAAATTAAAAATTCGCTTAAAGCACTAAAAGAGCGCCACCGTAACAATCGTTTGGTGCGTCGTAAGGGTCGTGTTTATATTCTTAATAAAACGAACCCACGTTTTAGAGCACGTCAGGGCTAATTCTTTTAGGACTAATTTCTTTAGGATCAATGTTTTTATGCCTACTTTGATTGTAGGCTTAAAAAAATTTTATTGCGTTTTTTTGGTTATAAGTCCGTTGATTACAAGTCTAGTATTTGATAATATTTGGTGATTTATCTTTTGGGGGCTTGTTTTTATGGATTCTTCTATTTTTTTAAAAGCCTTTCGATTTTTTCAGCTGCGTTTTTTCTGTATTTTTCAGCGCGCGTTTTTTCTTTTTTTTGTTGGCGTTTTTTGTTTTGTTCCCTCGAGCTATGGGCAAAATCCTCCTTCTCTTCCTGAAGATCGGCCTTCTCCACAATCGCTTTTACCGTTAGATGATCTTATTCCCAATTCTCCTCCCCCTTCCTCAACGCCCTCCGATTCTGATTCCTCGGCGGTTATTCTTGAAGATCTTGACAAAGAGCAGCTTTCCCATGTTGACAGAGTTAAGCAGCGCAAAGAAGCAGAAATTTCACGTTTACTCAAAGAGTTGAAATATTGTGCTGATGTTGCTAAAGCGAAAAAGATCAGTCAACAACTTCAACATTTATGGTCCCAATCGGGGAGTGAGACGATTGATCTTTTAATGTCATGGGCCGAAAATGCACTCAACAGCGACGATTATGGACTTGCGCTTGATTATATTGACAATGCTCTTGCACTTTTACCTACTCATTCTGAAGCTTGGATAAGACGCGCTTGGATTCACATTCAACTGAACGATTTCAAACTTGCCCTGCTTGATCTCAACCATGCTCTTGAACTTGAGCCGCGCAATTATAGTGCTTTTTTTGAACTTGGCGTTGTCATGGAAGCAACGGAGCGTCCCAAACTTGCTCTTAAAGCTTATGAAACAGCATTGGATTACTATCCACAAATGCGCAGGATTCAAAAGCGCGTGCAAGCTCTATTAGACGAACAATCACCCCAAGCTCTTTGAAACCATTCAAGAACAAGACGCTTTACGGCATCCTTTCAAACCTAGATAAGACACAAGCCGGCTTCACATTCCACTCAATAAACTGCCCCTGCTTATAACCACACCATCACCACCCCCCAATTGACAGTGTCTTTTTTTGAAACTTAGCCATTACCATGGAAGCAACAGAGCGTTCAAAACTTGGCTCTTAAGATTGATGAAACAGCATTGGATTACACTCCACAAATGCGCAGGATTCAAAAGCGCGTGCAAGCTCTGTTAGACGAACAATCACCACAAGCTCTTTGAAACCATTCAAGAATAAGACGCTTTACGGCATCTTTTCAAACCTAGATAAGACGCAAGCCGGCTTCACATTCCACTCAATAAACTGCCCCTGCTTATAACCACACCATCACCCCCCACACAATTCACAGTGCCTTTTTTTGAATTTGGACCTTTTTTGTATTGAAGGCATCTTCCAAACACTGCCAATATGCCCCTTACAGAATTTCTTCTCATAGCAAGCATACGGGCTTCACGCCTAAGTCCTCTTCACGCCGTTTCTTCTTTTCACACCTTCCATCATGGATAAAAAGATGATAAAATACGATCCTCAAAAAATACTTTTTGAAAAAAGCTTAAAACATCGCTTAGCGCCTCTGATAAACTATCATCATCTGTTTTTTATTTTTAAGCTTCAACCATAGCAGCACATACCGTATCGGCTCTCCTTCACCCCTCAAAGTTGATAAAACAGCCCTGAAATATGGATTCACAAAGCAAAAACTTCAAAGACGCAACACCAATTCAACCAACATCCTTGAATAAGAAATATTTCCCTTCAAACCTCCTCCAAGTATTCCCGCGAAACATAAAAATCAAGCATTGTCCCAAAAGAGCCAATCAAGCCATTGCCAATAAATCGTTCTGCGTCACTCAAACACCCACCCCCACTCATATTTTTTGCTTTTTTACTTTGAATAAGCCATCCATCATACAGCCATTTCGAGCAGCCACCAGCAAGGTTATAAAAACTCTCCTGAAATACTTTTTGAAAAAGAAGAGAGCGAGGTTATTTTATCTCTAGCAGAAGCTCTGAAATTGTTTTATATTAAGGAGGGTGTTCTGCGCTTCTCGACAGGAAATAACGTATTCCTGAGACCTTAATGATCTCCAAGGGAGCTGTCTCTGATCAAGCCCGTGGGCTTTTTCATATGGCACCCACCTATTTGTATAGGTTCCCGGGATCAGCTTTTTCCATCGGCTGTTGTGGATCACCCTTTTTTTACATCAAATTTTTCCAGCTAAAATTGAGAGCGTCCTTTTACATAAGACCAATGACGATACTCTCTTTTCAAGAAATAAAAATTACGATAGGCTTTATTTTGTAGAACAGACAGCACTTACAAATAATCCCCTCTGTGAATCTGCTTCATTCCTTCGCACACAGCAACGCAAAAGCGGTTTATCGCATCAAGATGCCCCCTAAAGAGCGCACACTTTTTTAGAGCACACACTTTTTTTCATGCTTTTTTTCATGAGCACAGCTCTTGTCCATACAGAGATTTACAAAACGCCAACAATGGATAAAATACCAGCATCTTATAAAACAATTGACGAGACAATGACAAATAATCCCCTCTGTGAATCTGCTTCATCCCTTCGCACGCAAGCAGCGCAAAAGCGGCTTGTTGCACCAAGATACCCCCTAAAGAGCACACACTTTTTTCATGCTTTTTTTTCATGAGCACAGCTCTTGTCCTAACAGAGATTTACAAAACGCCAACAATGGATAAAATACCAGCATCTTATAAAATAATTGACGAGACAATGACAAATAATCCCCTCTATGAATCTGCTTCATCCCTTCGCACACAGCAACGCAAAAGCGGTTTATCGCGTCGTGATGCTCTTTTAACAGAAGAGCGTGCACTCTTTTCACAGCGTGCTTGTTGCCACTTTATTGAATACCTTGAAAAGAAGGGAACCGATTTTTCACGCCTCATTTTAGCAGGCTATTGGCCCATTAAATCGGAAATTGACCCGCGTCCTTTACTGGATGCTGTAGCGTTACGCGGTGGGCATTTAGCCTTACCAGCAGTTCTTGATTCCACCACCATGATTTTCCGTGCATTTTCGCCCAGCACGATTTTAGAGCCCATGCGTTTTGGCACCTTTGGTCCGGGTGCAGACAATGGCGTTGTTGCCCCCAATAATATTATTGTTCCGCTTTCTGCGTTTGATCGTCAATGTCACCGTCTTGGCTATGGAGGAGGATACTATGACCGTGCTGTTGCAGCTCTTGAAAAACAAGGGCATCAAATGACATTATGGGGCATAGGATTTTCATGTCAGGAGGTTTCCTCTATTCCCGCAGCAGAACATGATCTACAGGTACAAGGAATTTTTACAGAAAAAGGTTTCTTAAAATGTTAAAATGTGATTAAAGTGCCTATGCGTTTTTTATTTTTAGGTGACATTGTTGGTAGCACAGGCTGTAAAGCTGTTTTTGAACACCTTCCTCAACTGATTGAGAAATGGCAGCTTGATTTTGTTGTGGTAAATGGTGAAAATGCCTCTGGTGGTTTTGGTCTCACACAAGAAACGTATCAAGATCTTTTGATAACCGGTGTTGATGTTGTCACCACAGGTAATCATGCTTTTTCTCACAAAGAAGCATTGCAATATGCCCATGAGAGTGATCGTTTTTTACGCCCTGCCAATTTTTCGAAAGAAACTCCCGGAAAAGGTTCTGGTGTTTTTACGGCAAAAAATGGCGCCCGTGTTCTTGTCGCCAATCTGTTGGGCAACGTTTTTATGCCGTGTAAAGTAGAAGATCCATTTGAAACAGCGGAAAATATTCTGCTTGCCTGTTCGTTGATGGAGCAAGCCGATACGATTATTTTTGACTTTCACGCAGAAACGACAAGCGAGAAGCAATGTTTTGGCCATTTTCTTGATGGTCGTGTAAGTGTTATCGTTGGCACACATACGCATATTCCCACGGCTGACGCGCAGATCTTAGAAGGTGGGAGCGCCTATTTAACAGATGCAGGCATGTGTGGAGATTATAATTCATCTCTTGGAATGGATAAAGAAGAACCCTTACACCGTTTTCTTTATAAGACGAAGCAAGATCGTTTTGAACCGGCATGTGGTCCTGCCACCCTTTGTGGTTTAGCGGTTGAGATTTCAGATCGCACCGGTTTAGCAGAAAAGGTCTCAGCGGTACGGATTGGTCCTCATTTAAAGCCTGAAGTTCCGGATTTTTGGTAGCTTCTTTTAAGCCACCTCTTTGATAGTTTCTTTCCAAGATTTTCTTTTGAGAACTCTATTTGGCAAGACGACTTTTCCAGCCCTTCCCAAATCCCTACTAAAAACACCCCGCCCTCCAATTTACCTAATACAGCAACTTTTCTAGCACAAATAAGTCACTCTTTTAAAAAAAATAAAGGATAAAGGATAAAATTTTTCGTGATTTTTAAAACGATGAGAAGGAGGTTTTATTTGGACATTTCTGCGGGGGAGGGGAGGAGAAATGCTAACCCCCTTCTCTAGAAAAAGCTTTATATAATAATTTATTATTTAGCAAGAGCCTCTTTAATCTTTTTTTTGATTCTAACGAAAATTTAATCTTAAAATTGCTTTCTGTTTTTGAGGTTTGAGCTCTCTAAAACTTTTCAAAAGGATGTGCTCTTCTTTACTTGCGATCCCTTCATCACAGCAATACAAGGCATTTTCTTTTGTCGAGAGATCGGAGTAAAAAAAAGAAATGGGAACATTAAGAATATCAGCAATTTCTTGTAAACGCCCCGCCCCTATACGATTAGAGCCTTTTTCATATTTTTGGATTTGTTGAAAAGTCACACCTAACTGACTGCCTAATTGCTTTTGCGACATTCCCAGCATTGTTCTTTTAAAGCGAATTTTTCTGCCTATCGAAATATCGTTAAAGTGTGGATTTTTAGCTTTCACTTCAAGCTCCCCTGCCGGTTGCGAGCGCCTCTTATGCGTATTCCGGGAGTCTGAAAGTACTGAGTTCGAATCAGCTTTTTTTGCTTTTAGTGCTCATCGCACCTGGACATGGCAAAAACTCCCGGAATCTCGCGATACTTATAAAGCAGGCTAATGTTTCATCTTGGATTTTCAGGCTTTGGGTTCCACCATTCAACCACACTGTACGACGAGAACCTTGGTGCTTGTTCATAAAATAATTTCTGGAGACCAGCAATAAAATTTAAAACAGTGTTTTTATCTCATGAGACAATCAAACACAAAATTGCCTTCTGTTTTTGAGGTTTGAGCTCTCTAAAACTTTTCAAAAGAATGTGCTCTTCTTTACTTGCGATCCCTTCATCACAGCAATACAAGGCATTTTCTTTTGTCGAGAGATCCGTATAGAAAAAAGAAATGGGAACATTAAGAATATCGGCAATTTCTTGTAAACGCCCAGCTCCTATACGATTAGAGCCTTTTTCATATTTTTGGATTTGTTGAAAAGTCACACCTAACTGACTGCCTAATTTCTTTTGCGACATTCCGATCATTATTCTTTTAAAGCGAATTTTTCTGCCAATCGAAATGTCATTAAAGTGTGGATTTTTAGCTTTCACTTCAAGCTCCCCTGCCGGTTGCGAGCGCCCTCGCATTGGTATTCCGGGAGTCAAAAACACTGAATCCGAGTCAGCTTTTTTGCTTTTAGTGCTCATCGCACCTGGACATAGCAAAAACTCCCGGAATCCCGGGACACCCACAAGAGTAGGTTCATTTTTACGCTCGGATTTTAGGGGTTTTTGAATCCCTCTTGGTCGCTGCGTAGACGACCAAAGTTACCCTTTAAGGTATAAAGTAATTTCAGGAAATTAGCAATAAAATTTAAAAACAGTGTTTGTTTTATGAGCTCCATCCCCCGCCTCTCAAACTCTTATGCTCGCTCGTAAAAACCATGAGATAAAACCCACGTTTATTGAGAGGATTAACAACCCTTGATTCTTGAGATCAAGCCTCCAAAAAGCACACCTAAAAATATATCGCCCCCTCCCAAAGCCATTCTTTGGAGCATATCTTTGAAAGCTTTACACTGTGATGCGTTGGATTTTTGCGCCACAACGGATTCATTTTTCTTCCAACTTTTCAAAATTCACGATCAAGATGATAGACACGATTGACGGTTATTTCTCCCTTTGCCGCCAATGGAACAAGATAAGAGGGCTGCAATCACAAGAGAAACAACAAGCGCGCAAATCCGTCGCCATGACAGGAGCCGCTTGCAAATGCTCTGTTCCACGAGACGGTTGCCCTCTCGCCCATCAAGCTTTATCTTTGCCCCTAAGCGATTGAGTTCTTGAACATGCATAAAACGATTTTCGAAAACCGTCTCTGTAATATGCGCGATTCCTTCAGCCCGTGTCATAAGCCGCCGTAAACGACACTGAAAACAATGATACAAGTCTCTATTTGTTTGTTTTATGAACCCCACCCGCCTCTCAAACTTTTATGCCCGCTCGTAAAAACTCCAAAACCATGAAATAAAACCCACGTTTATTGAGAGGACTAATAACCCTTGACCCTTGAGATCACACCTCCCAAAAGCACACCTAACAACATATCGCCCCCTCCCAAAGCCATTTTTGAGAGACATCTTACAGATTTACACTGTGATGCGTTGGATTTTTGCACCACAACGAGCTAATTTTTCTTCTAATCTCTCAAATCCACGATAAAAATCCGCCCCTTCCATACCCTTTCCAAGAATATCCCCCTTGAAAAAGAGGATCTTGAAGAGCGCTCGAGAAAATTATTCTCCGCCCCAAATTCTCCACAAAAGAAAACGCCCCATTGAAAAGAGCTCTGAGCTAAGCATTATCCTCCCCCAAAGCGCAACCGTAAAAT
>NZ_JBHIND010000094.1:0-2375 GCF_042194695.1 Bartonella sp. CM86QHHN | reverse complement strand
CGCTTTTTAATGGGTTGTGGAGCCTGCTGTGTATTTTCTGATGTCATAAAATACGCCCTCCAGATAATAAAAAACCCCGCAAATGCGGGGATTCCAAACTGCACTGCCTCTCGTCTAGACACAATACGACAAGTGCCGTATTTGTCATTAAATACGATTTGCTACACTTTGTCAACACTAAAATAACACATATTGATAATTTCAAAGTGAATCAGTTAAACAGATAAAGTGCACATTAAGGTAGACATATAAGGTAGAAATGATGTTTATAAAAAAATCTTTATTTAGAAGCGTATTAATTATCGCACTTTTTACAACGTGTTTTATATCCACTTCAAATGGATATGCTAATTCTGAAGAATCTTCTTCATTTTTTAATAAGTTATTCTGTTCAAAAGTAACCACAGAATTAAAAACCGAACTTCATAATCACCTAATTCATGGAAACGAATGGTGGGAAAAAAGATTCAAAGAAATTAGAATGATAGAAGAAGTATATTTCTTGCATAACATGTCGACTTTATCAAAAGAACGTTTTGAACAACATGTAAATATGATAAGAGAATGGCATGATATACTGTGGGAAAGAAACAATAGTTTTAGCGATTTAACCGGCAGTATGCTACAAAAAATAAGTGCAATAGAGGATCTAAATAAAGCAAAACAATCTAAGAACCATATGGAGGAATCAGAAATTCTGAAAGCCCTTCCTATAATTGAAAAGCGGATAATTGAAAATAAAAGAAAACTTCATAAACTAGATTATGAAAGTGAAGCGTTATATAAGTTTATCATTCACTTTTATTGATAGTTACATAATTTTGCGAAAAATACTTTTGAAGCGCATTAAGAGCAACCTTTAGCGAACTCACAAGATGTAGTAATTCTTGATCTTCACTAACAAGGTACTGTAGCGCTGCATAAAGATTGTACTGTCTATAGAGATGTTGCGCCTCTTTTATTGCCTCGTGAACAGATTGATAATGACGCGTTGCTTTTTCAACCCATTGCTCAAAGCTATTAGGGTCTGAGTTTGTAGAAACATCATCATAAATAGCATTAGGCAAGCCCTTTGCACAAAGGTAATTATTCCTTATCTGTAGATATTGTTGCGCGGCATCATATTGCTCTTGAGTAATCACGCCTTGCAAGCAAAGCCGCCCTATATAGGTACCAGAAAGTGGATTTTTTGCCTCTTGTAGCGTTAAACCGAAGCGCTTTGCACGCATTTCTATTGCCAATTTATCAACGGCTTCACGCGGTGCTTTTGCACGTGATATACGTCCGTTTGGTTCTCTTACCTGCCCTGCTATTTTAGGGCGTCCCCTCTTTTTATTTTTTTTCACTTATGTCCCCAGATTCCTGTTTAATATTTTGCCAAATTTCCTCTGCTTTTGACTTGAACTTTAGACTATAAAAGAATAACAAACCCAGAATGATCGATATTATAATTATAAAAACTAGCTTAATTTTTAAATGACTTTTATCCCAAAATAGTTCTATGGACAAAATTAAAAGCGTACCCAATAAAGTCCCCATTATTCCATGAAAACGACATGCAGACGTTGCGTGATCTTTTAATAGATTTATTTCTTGTTCTGTAACAGCATAATGAACAGTTCTCCTCGGAAGACAATCTGCAATCACTCTAATAGATTGATTTCCAACAGCATCACTTGCACGTTGAAGTTGCTTAAGATGAAGGTGTTTATTTTTTTTCCGGCTCTTGTAAATACCCGTTAATTTTTTGTGTGAAATATTCTTTGATGTCATCGTCTTTTAGCTTCACACCAAATTGCCCACAATCATATACTCTCTCCCACGGAGATCCATTCTCATGAGATTCATTGCGCAAGCGCCAAGGTGAAAAATTTTTATAAGCATTCCAGACGATCTCTAATAATTTAACTGTATATTTATCAGCGGATTCTTTAGGAATTTTAGGAATCAAAATTTCTCCTGTCTCTAAATCAACTGTTCGAGAATAGCAATCGATAAAACGCCTTCCCCAATCTTTAAACTCATGATAAAGAGCCGGAATCACGGGACCATGCTGCCATGCTTCTATACGATCAGGAAAGAGACGCTTACCTGTAGCTGCTAACATCCATCCATACGCAAGATACACCAGTTTAATGAGCTTCATAGGAGAAATTGGGATATTCTCTTCACGTCCCTTTTCAAGAAAGAAGTTAGCAATTTGCTGAACTTGGTACATATCATTCATACCCCACAAAATATACAACTTTACAGAATTGCTTTAACATGATCACTTTCCTCATTCAATAATATCCTTAAAAAGGAACACTGTCATTCATAACGGTATGGGGCGTATCAAGAGGTCTGTAAATGCTTCTGTCATAAGCAGATGACTG
>NZ_JBHIND010000038.1:0-2441 GCF_042194695.1 Bartonella sp. CM86QHHN | reverse complement strand
TGTACCTTTATGACGCCTCACCTCTTCAAAATACACCGCGTCAATTTGACCTGCTGTCTGCTTTATTTCTGATAGCCATTGCTTAAAACGCAAATAACGCATTCCACCGCCTTCAAAACGGCGCGATTGAAAATTCACGGTACCACTTATGATACTACCGTCCCCTCCACGTATCGCCCACCCCATCTTCGTACCTAGATCAAAACAAAGAATCGTGCTATTCACCACACCACTCCATACAAAACGTGTTTTATAAAAGCACTCAGCAGTAATTATTTCCGGAATAGGAGAGTAAATGCTTCTTAATCTTGTCCGCACAATTTTTTCAGTTTATACTAAGTACAAAGAGCAAGAAGAACGAAGACTAGGCTCCAAATTGGAACTGAGACATATTTCCCAACCAAAATATCATAGTGTTATCCCATCAAAAAAAGCGTTCTCAGGGTAATCACAAAACCGCTGGTTCATTTACAAGTAACTTTCTATAATCCTACAAAACAGATGATTAGATTGAATCATATATGGATAGATAAAAAGAGCTCCTTTGAATTTGTTCATGTTTCATATCTTAAATCCAACTTAGAATTGCACAAACAAACAGAAGACATCTTCATTAAAACGCAAGAAAAACACGTCAACTTGATAACTCCTGAACTAAACCCAATCCAAAATGAGTGGTGTGATCTATTTAGTATCAAGGGTGAAAGTGAACTGACATTTTTACTCATTTTTGCAATGTGCAATCCATCTAAAATACAGCCTATAAATGTCATTGTAGAACATACTTCTCCAAATTATCCAACCAAAACACTCAAAGCTAATTTTTATCTTGGTTCCTATTGTAATGATGAATAGAACCAAAAATAAAACAATTAAAGCTTCTTTTTGGACCTATTTCTTATCCCCTCATTCTTCCTAAGTTTATCCTCTAGATCCCATATTATTCTTTTTTGTTTAATTATCTCATCCCTAAGCTCTCCTGCCTGTTTAAAATAGTGATAAACCTCATAAAGCAAATATAGATTGGTAGTTATAGAAAGAACTGTTGCTACTAAACTCATCTCTATCTCCTCACTTACCCTTCTTCTTACTCTTCTTATTCTTATGAAGCGGCGCTTTTACTGCTTCATCACGCTGCTTAAGCTCTTGCTTCAGTTGTTTAATTTCCTTGTCACGTTCTTCAATCTTTGTTTAAGTTCTTTAATTTCCGTATCACGTGATTGAACATCTTCTTTTAGTGTCCGTATCTTTTCACTTTTCCGTGTAAACTCTTCTCGATACGCATCTATACTTTGTTTTAGTTCTTCAATCTCTTGCTTCAGTTGTTTAATTTCCTCGTCGTCGNATTCTCTTTCATTTTTTTCTTAATATCTTGAACCTGCTCTTTAAGTGCTTTAACTTGATCGCGATAATGCAATGCAATACGAAACATCACTCCGCTTAAGAGCAAAACTGAAACCACTGCTATCCATAAAATTTCATTCGAACTCATTTTGATCTCCTTAATGCTGCAATCTATCGCCCGTCTGATCAACACCGCGACTTTTAGAAATTGAAGAAAAATTCTCTTGATACCAATCGCTAGGACTTATGTAATTATCAGTAACTTCTGCTATTTTTTGTATTATCCTAGGATGCGGAAATCGCTTCTTATTCACATAGCGTGCTATAGATGCTTGTGTAACACCTACCAAAATCGCAAACTCGGCATAAGTAATATTATTCTTTGATAAATACAGTTTTAGTTTAGACATTCCTCTTTTTACCATATTGGTATTATTAAGACAAGCATATTTTACCATATTGGCATTTGAAAGGATATTTTTTTTAATTAGGATAAGAATCATGAATAATTTGAAATTTTTCAGACAAAAAGTAGGTTTAACTTCAAAAGAATTAGCCGAATTGGTAGGGACTAGTCAGCCACAAATTTTTCGTTTAGAAAATGGACAACGAAAATTAACAAAGGAGTGGGCTGTACGTTTGGCGCCACACTTAAAAATTACCCCCAAACAACTGTTGTTTTCAGGAAATAAGCCTAATAGCTTAGATGAACAAATTGAAGATATGTTAGAGCATCTAAGCTACGATAATAAGGTTAAACTTCTTGATCTCCTTTCTTCATTTTATCAAGATAAAAAAGAATAAACTCTCTTTTTTCATCTTCTGTCAATTTATCCCATAGTTCTAATATTTGCGTATTAATTGACCATTTTTCATCCATTTTTTCTACTCTAAAAAAATATAAAATAAAAAAATAACCATTTTGGTATTGACTTTAAATTACCGTTTTGGTATCAAATATCCCATATCTTAGAAAATAACTTTTGCCAATAGGCAGTATGGAGGCATTTGTGAAAAAACCAGTGTTTATAAATTCTGATGAAATTCTCTTAGTGATGTGCGAAAATGAAGAACAAAATCTCGCTAAATCTGGTCCT
>NZ_JBHIND010000068.1:0-25533 GCF_042194695.1 Bartonella sp. CM86QHHN | reverse complement strand
CATTAAACGCGGGTCTGATGTCATGATTTTGGTGAGCGTTCCAGAGAGTTTGAGAGGCGGATAGCCTCTCATTAAAAAATATAAAGGAACTAATAAAATAATTGCTAAATAAAAATATCTTGTATATATCTTTTTTTGGAGGAAGAGGTTCTAGAAAGTTATCCCCGCTAGGATAAGTTGATCATTTATCTCTTTCTCCTTTTTCAAAATCAAAAATTTTTACTATTTTCGAATTCCTTTACGTCTTTAAAAAATGAAGATTAATTGTACTTATGCAAATTTTGACATTGTTAGATTATTTAACGTTTTATTGAGTTCAAACTCAAACAAAGAGCTTTTTTCTTCGTTTAGCTTTATTTTCTGATTTTTTTCTAAGTTTAAACTATTTATTTCTTCTTGATCAGCTTGTTTCAATAAAGCGAATAAAGAACGCTCTAGATACAATTCTCCCTTTTTTTCTTTATCAATCATGCCGCGGAGATATCCTCCTGGTGATTTTACAAGTCCTCTAGCATATTTTTCGAAAATGATAGCAATAGCCAGAGCTGTTTTTTTAAGCCCCATGATTTTTGTAGCTTGTTCAGCGGCATGTTCTGAAACTTTAATCATTCTGTACATAGGATACATAGAACGTATCAAATCGCTTTCTGTTTGGAGATTACATTCAGAAAACAAGGCAGCATTTGGCAAAGCCTTTTCTAGTATCTCCGGCTTAATTTGAGGCAATGTACTACCTTTTGAGGGAAGTGATGGTTCGGTTTTACCGTTCACTATATTTTCATAAGCCATTTTATCGTGACCGGAGGTCACATTAACGATTTGAGTGTGTTCAGAGTTATCTGAACACTCATTTTTGTTACAATTACAATTATAGTTAGGGGTTGTATTATGTAATTGCATAACATTTTTATTGTTTGTGCATAACATTTTTGTAAAAAATAAACGCTCTAAGAGCCAATTAAAAAGCTTAATAGCTTTTTCCAATTTAAAGGTGGACGCTTTAAAAGGAGAACCAAGAACAGATTTAACTTTATTCATACGATTTAAAAACATTGAAGCAATAGGTGTAAATTTTATTTCTTCAATACGAAGCCGTAATCGACGACAAACGCCACAAAAGGTTCTAACAGCCATATCATGATGTTTCTTTTCTTCTTTACTCTTTAAAATAGAGTGCTGAAGTTCATGGTAACGCGCGATTAAAATGCTAAGATCAATACCACAAGCAATTGGTACATGATGAGCAGAACTAAAACCATAGCGTTTATAATTAGCAGAATCCCGCATCACAATAAGACCTTTATCAAAAAGGCGTGAAAGCAACCTACTTACGTGAACAGATGTACAACCAATTTCCAGACCAATTTGATGGTTGGTTTTAAAAACTATTGGAATTTTACCTTTTTCAAAATGCGTAACTGGTACAGTATTCAAAAGTTTAGCTAATAAATGGGCTTCTGTTCCTTTGATAAGATCAGTTACTGGTAAGTCTTGTACAAGAAAAAGAAGTTGGCTTCTAGTAATGTGGCCAATATCGGTATTATCAGCAATTTTTATATATTCCCAGTGCTTTGAAGTTAATTTTCTACCAGATGTTTTATTAACCATAATTTTTAAAACCTCTCTATTGGAGGCAAAAAAATGCTAAAAATATCCCTTTTCTACAAAATTTCTCTTGCAGAATGCTTCACGATAAATTAAATTAGGAATTAGTTTGTTGAATTTAATTTACCGTATATGAGTACGGGTATTTTAGAAACCCTTCTGTTAACGCAGTTGGGTTTTTATTTTTTTGCCATTATATTTCCCTCTATTTGAAACGACTCATAGATTTACATAGTGAGTCAAGATGAAACTATATTCAAAAGAAAAATATTTTCAATATAGTAAAGGAAAATTAAGTCCCCATTTTCCCATTCTCTAATTCAACATTTTTTGTAAAAACAACTTTCCTATTTTTAAAAACAAGACTTGGATTAATAAAATACCAAGCTCTATGATTTTGTTTAGCAATAATACCTGCTTTTTCTAATTCAGCTACACCACGAAAAAAGGTTGTTGGTGATAATGCTAACTTACTTTCTTGAGCTTCAAGAAATGTTTTTAAAATAGCCTTATCTAAAATCACAGTATTAGTGCGAATTAATCTGTTTTGAAGTATCCAAGCCAAAACTAAAAAAACTTTTATTCCTGCTGCTTTTAAATCAAAAATTAGCGCCACATTGACAAGAATCTGCTCTTCTGGATCCTTAATAGAAACCACAATATCATTAATGAAAGGATTCTGATCGTGCCTAACGGTTTGCTTTCTTTGTTTATCTGATATACTAACTGTCATTTATGGTAATACAATTGCCATATTAAAATAATAAATCGAATCTCCAATAAGGATAATTTACATTCGCTCAAGTGTCAATATGACTTTTATTTTTGCGAAGAAAAAAATTCTTAAGTCGTAACAGGTGATAAAAAATCAACGGACGATCAAAATGGATAAAATAAACTTGCGAAAGCAAAAATATTCCCCGTATGAAAATCCTTTTCTTAAAAATTCTGAAATATTTGCTGATAATAAAATTGTTAAAACGTGCATTATACAACAAAAATTTATCAATTCTGACACTGATAAAATAGACGTTGTACCTATAATTCACGTCATAGAAAAAACAAATAAAGAAAATTTTATAGAAATATTTGCTGATGGCATTCAAGCAATTTTTAATTTATCTCGTACAGGACATCGTGCTTTGATAATAGTTTTAGAAGAATATCAATCTAATAAATCAACAAACGAAGACCCCAGTAGCGTTACCTTAATCTGGTTTGATGGGGGTATAAATGGAAAAAAGCGCGATATGGTCGACAGAACTTTTCACAACGGTTTAAGAGAACTTATACAAAAAGGAATTTTGAAACCAAAATTGCCTAATCAATACTGGGTGAATCCTATTTTGTTATTCAAAGAAGAAAAAGTTGCTTTTATGAAAGAATATCAAATAGAATCATCTTCTACCAAACCGGATATTTCATCCGTTGAACATCAAACAGATCTCGAAGATTTTATAACAAAATAACTTGTGTCATTTATTGTACTGTGTATATTANAAGATTGATACTAAGCCTTATAGTGATAATGGGGTTTATAGGATTGCTTACAATTCCTATTATGATATTATCAATAGGTTGGTCAAAAGCACTAATAAACATTACAATTTGTTCGTTTATATTAGGTTTTGGCTCTTTCCTTCTAATTTTTTATTATGATAAACTTATAAGATATTTACAATAAACTGTTCACATATTTTTCCATTAACAATACTAATAAAAAAACATAAAGATCACGATAATTAAATCTGTATTCCAATACAATAGATAATCATCTCATACCTTAGTTTGATGATATTAATACATATAATTTTTAAAGAGGGGAAAAATGAAAAAAATTATTTTAATATGCTTAGCTCTATTGACTATAGGATTGAATATTACAGGTTGTGGTAAAAGTGAAGAGGAAAAACGTAGAGCCCAACAAGAAGAACAAGCTAAAAAGTTTTTTGACGAAGAATTAACCTCTACAGATCGTGATCATGCATTTTAAAAAATGCTAGTATCAATCTCTAACTAAAGAAGTTACTATTTATTTCTCAAAAATAAAACCATAGCTTCTTTAGTTCTTATCTATTACAGATCCTGCTCCAGAAATTGTATTTTCAATATCAGATTGAGGTTTATTATCACTAGAAAATTGGATATCGTTATATTCTGGTGGTGTAGGTGGGGCATTAAGACTAAGGTTTGTGGCATTTTCCATTCCTGGAACACAAAAAGCAGCCATATGTCCAAGACCTTTTAAAGTCATATCGGCAGCATCTCTCATTTTTGGAAGAACTGAATTAGATTGGTCTGAAGCAGTCGATTTAGATTGGTCTGAAGTAGCCGATTTAGATTGAGGTTTACTAGTGCTAGTGGAACGGCTTTCCCCTCCTGCTACACGTGGATTTGCGCCCGATGTAGGTTTATTACCACTATCTTTAAAAGAGTTTCCAGTCATTTTAGAAGCGTTTACACTACTTCCTGTTCCACCAGCAGCGGATGCTCCACCAGCAGCGGATGCTCCACCAGCAGCAGATGCTCCACCAGCAGCAGCTGGTGCTGCTGCCCCACCAGTTGCTGCTACAGCAGCTACGCTCGCAGCTGCTCCTATAGCAGCGCCAGCCATTGCTCCAATAGTTGCACCACTCCCACCACTTGTTCCAGAAATTAAACCAGCAATAATTTCCGGAATAGTCTTTGTTAAATACGCACATAACAAAGAAAGTCCTAGCAGTGTCCAATTTGATGCATCAGAAAAAATATATGCTTTTCTCCATTCCATTATGGAATCTGTCATCAAGGTCACTAAGAGTGTTATTACAAAAAGCTTTGCTCCAACAGAGACAGCATAACGAAAAGCCGTTATGCTTATTTCTCGTGTCCATTGAGAAGCACCAAAACCCATAAATATTACAGAGGAATTAATCACAATATATGACTCTATAATTGTAACAGCCAGTAAAACTGCAATAAAACCAAAGCATAAAAAAACAACGGCAGCCTGAAGAGCAAGTAACACAGCAGTTATAGGATTCCAAGTGGTAGTATTTATCATAGCTAGAGCAAGCTTAATGCTTTCATCTAAAATTGCTCCAGGAAGAAGAGATCGAGTTCTTCCACTCGCATGAGCTGCTGCTGTACGAAAACTCTCAACAATAGCTGTCGCCCATTCTTGAGAATATTCTAAAAGAGCTGCAAAAAAACCTATAACAAGAATGAACTTCACTAACTCCCCAACTAAATCAGCAATATCAGATTGCTTAAACAAAAAAGGAATAAAGCTAAAAAGAAATTGAAGAATAGCCAATGACCAAAAAATACGAAAACCATAATGATGTAATTTCACCGCCCAACCACGAGATTGATTTTGTATCAAATCTATTAAACCATTAAATGATTTAGTACTATCTACAGATTTTGCAAAAGAAACATCTGCAAAAATGGTACAGCCAATAACAACCAGAAAAAATATTAAAAAAATGATTTTTTTATTTATTACCATTTGGTAATTTTCTATTTTTTTAAAATGCATGATTACGATCTGTAGAGGTTAATTCTTCGTCAAAAAACTTTTCAGCAGCAGCTTCATTTTTTGCTCTGCGCTCCACCTCATTAGCCGTGTAGTTTGCTTGTAAAGTGGTATTATTAGCAACAAGATCACGAAGTAGCTGCAACTGTTTCACTTGTTGTGCAGCAATTTCATTTCCAGCTTGAATAGCTTGCATACGCCCTTCTGCGCTTGCTGAACGATCAACAAGTTTTTGCATAAGTTTGTCTTCATCATCAAAACTGCTAGTGTTAATCCCTGCGGCTTCAATAGCAATACGGGAATTAGAAAGACCAGTTTCTGCCCACTTTCTATAATCTTTTTTTGGATTTACCTTTCCAGAATTTTTTAAGTAATTTTCATAACCAGGAAACATTTGTTCAAACCTGCTATTTAGATTTCCCATACTATAAGAAATGCTCTGGCCGTCTTGATAAACTTGTTTCAATTTTTGTAAAGTGTTCTGCAAACCATCAAATTGTGGACTCGAAAATGAAAGCCCCTGTTTTATCATATCTTTATATTGTTGAAGCTGCGTTTGAAGTTGTTTAGCTGTGTTGATTTGTGTATTAACAGCTTCAACATATTGGCTCATTTGGTTCCAAACAGTTGCACAATTTGAACAAAAAAATGCAGAAGCGTTCGTTGAATAAAACATGGAACACAAATTCACTAAACCAAACGCACTAAACAAAAAAAGAAACTTAAATTTTTTCAATATATTTTTCATAATTAACTCCCCTCATTTCAAGCCATTTTAAAGACCAGTTTTTTGAATCTTCATTGATAAGG
Source organism: Bartonella sp. CM86QHHN (assembly GCF_042194695.1). Classification (NCBI taxonomy): domain Bacteria; kingdom Pseudomonadati; phylum Pseudomonadota; class Alphaproteobacteria; order Hyphomicrobiales; family Bartonellaceae; genus Bartonella; species Bartonella sp. CM86QHHN. The sequence continues at coordinate 19,601 of NZ_JBHIND010000068.1, read as the reverse complement.
TTTTTAACTACAGCGAGATCTTCTTTGCTAGAAATTGCTACAAAAGAAAGAGCAATATCACTTAATCCTAATTCAAAAAGACGGCGTCCAAGAATAGATTTATAATAATATTGCCTTTTCTTTTTTGCTGTTTTGATAATTTGAATTTCTTTATCATTCAAACCAATCATTCTATATAGGTCAACTGCTCCCGGGGATCCCTCCGCACCTTTTGTTTCTGCTTCTTCATTGGGAAGCAAAATCTTGGTAGGACACTGTTCCAACAAAACGTCAAGAATACCAGAACGAACTGCATCAGACAGGCTTTGTGTTGCCATGATTACAAGGCAATTCTTTTTTCTTAGTTCTTTTAACCATTCACGAATTTTCTCACGAAAAACAGGGTGTCCAAGCATAATCCATGCTTCGTCAAGTGAAAGAATAGATGGTTGTCCTTTCAAGCTTCTTTCAAAACGTCTAAATAGATATAACAAAACAGGTAAACCATTTTTATCACCTAACTTCATGAGTTCATCAATTTCATAGACAATAAAATCATTATGATCTTCAAACTGTTCTTGACCATCTAACAAATGTCCCATAGCACCAGAAATCGTATAATGTGCAAGTGCATCACGGATTTCTTTGTTCTGAATCGTAGTAACAAAATTACTGAGTGAACGCATGTTTTTAGGTGTTTGACTCATCTGCTTCATTGCACGATGAATTTCCATTTTTTGCTGAGGAGACGGTGCTTGACCCGTTTGTAATTCATAGCAAATAGCAATCCATTCTTGCGCCCAGAGATTATCGGCTTCTGTATCAATGTCTGCAAGAGGCATAAGAGCACCGACATCACTATCATTATCACCAATATCATAATGACGTCCATTTATAGCATAACACAATGTATATAATGAACGACCTTTATCAAAAGCAGTAATATTAGCAGGTAAATGCTTACCATCTTTATCTGTTGCTCTTGACCAATATCTACGCGCTTGCGCTAATAAAAACGCTAAAAGTGTTGATTTACCAGCTCCGGTTGGACCAAATACAAGTGTATGTCCAACATCATCAACATGTAAATTAATCCTAAATGGCGTTGCCCCTGTCGTTACCACTTGAGATAAAGCAGGAGAATTATCAGGATAGAGTGGACAAGGATTAAATTGTAAACCTGGCCAAACACTTGAGAGAGGTAACATATCAGCAAGGTTTTGAGTATTAATTAACGGACGTCTAATATTTGGATAAGTTTGACCAGCAATTGTCCCTAACCATGCTTCCATTGTATTGACTGTTTCAATACGAGCAGCAAAACCTCTATGTTCAATTTCACGTTTAATTAACCTAGCATTTTCTGCTAAAACCTCACGGTCTTCATGCATTAAAACAATTGTTGGTGAATAATACCCATAAGCAACAAGACCTGAACGAGCTTCGTTCATTGCTGTTTCAGCTTGTTGTGCCATCAACAAAGCATCCGTATTAATAGTTCCTTTATTAGTTTTAAAAACCTGCGAAAAAAAACCCCTCACTTTTTGTTGCCATTTCAATCTATATTTATTTAATGCGGCAACAGCTTCATGTTGGTCCATAAATATAAAACGACTTGACCATCTATAATGTAAAGGAAACCCATCAAGAATATCTAATATTCCAGGATAACTAGCCGATGGAAAACCATCAATTGAAATACATGTTATAAACTTATCTCCAAGACGTGGAGTATCACCAGGCCACAAGTCAGTATAACCTAGCCAAGAATCCAAATACATAGGACAATCTGGTATTCGAAGAGCAACCGCTTTGCCATTAATGGCATAATGTAAATAATTAACAAGCTGGTCGCTTTCATAAGTCTCATCACCATTCCTAATAGTGACCGCTTTCATTCGCTGCATTTTAAGAAGATCACCAAGACCAACATAAAAATCCTCTATTTTCTTTTTAAAATCGTCGAGTAAACGTTCAGCAGGTGTGGTTGATTCAACGGTATCGTCTTCATAAACAATTTCCCCCAACTTTGACGATTTTCGTGTAGGCGGTAGATACTGCATTAATAAAGCGTATTCTGTTTCGTAGTGCGTATCACTTCGCTGAAAATAAAACCGTCTTTCTGCATCAATCAACGCTGTAATAGGATCAGGAAAATGAGACAATTCAGGATCTGAATAACTTGGCGACTCTAGGCGTATAGCATCGACCCATATCGCCCATCCAGAATGAAATCGAGAGAGATATGTGTTAACCAAACTTGTTATATAATTTCTTTCTGCATCCGTTGCTGACATGGGGTCATCCCCACGGATAAAAAACCCAGCCAATAAAGAACCATCTTTTCCCAAAATAATGCCGTCATCAATTAAAGCTGCAAAATTTAAAAGATCAGGAAGTCCAGCAAGCGTAGAGCGAAAATGTTTTAACTTAAACATTAATAAGGCCTTGTTGATTTTGCAACACGAAATGGTCGTGAAAACGGAGCGTAATAACTGCGATATCTCAATTGACGAATATAAATTCGAGACAAGATAGGATCAAATTTGGCCATTCTACGTAAAACGTAAAGACAAACAACCCAGATACAAATACCAATAGTTGCTGCTACAATGTTCATTGCTGAAACAATAAGAATTCCAGTTAAAAGCATTGATAGCAGCATTAATTCACGTTCTCCTCCCATAATTTGTTGAGGTCTGTGAAGAGAACGAAACAATTGTGTATATTGTTTGCCTCCCATTAAAGTCCTCCAACCACAACGTTAGCAGGAACAACAGCACCAGAAAAGAGAGCGCCTGTAAGAAGAGTGTTTGCAAAAACAATCACACTTATAACCAAAACAAGGTAGATAATACGCTTTACAAACTCGCTAACTTCACCACCAAAAATCAGTGTAGCTCCACCAGCAACAAGCCCCAATAAAGAAACCACAAAAGCAACAGGACCAGAAACTGATTTTTTCAACTTCTCAAGAGGTGCCTCCCATGGAAGAGACGCTCCACCACCAGATGTTGCATCAGAAGCATATGCAATATCTCCCAAGATAAGATAGAGAAAGACTGCCGCCCCTATAATAAGAAAAAACAACACAATGTGATTATATAAATTACTTCTTGTTTGTGTTAAAGATAGTTGCATATTTTGCTCCTTTAATGAATGATATTTGTTATGTACCTGTTGAGTGCGTGGTCGTACTCACAAACTTCAATAATTTCTTTGACTTTGCGACCTGAGGAGGTTTTTTCAATACTCAAAACTACATCAATTGTTTCCGCTATCAGTGATTGCATGGAAGCAATGGTTACTTCTGATATTAATTGTTGGATTCTTGTTAATCCTGCTGTTGCATCATTGGCGTGAACGGTAGCTATTCCGCCTGGATGTCCAGTATTCCAGCTTTTTAACAAAGCTAAAGCTGCGCCATCTCTTACTTCGCCAACAATAATGCGATCTGGTGCCATACGCATAGTCACCTTTAACAACCGCGTCATATCAATATATTCCACAGCTCGAAATGTTACAGTATTAGGTGCAGCGCATTGAAGTTCAGCTGTATCTTCAATGATTACAAAGCGCTCTTCAGGAAATGTATCTGTCATTTCCTTTAAGATTGCATTCGTTAAGGTAGTTTTTCCAGTTCCTGTTCCACCCACAACAAGAATATTTTTATGATCTTTAACAGCAACATTTAAAAGCGATCTTTGATGTGGAGTAATGATGTTTTTTGCAACATAGTCATCTAAAGTAAAAATTTTCGTTGCTTTTTTTCGAATTGTAAATGTTGGGGCGGAAACGATAGGTGGAATTACCGCTTCAAAGCGGCTTCCATTCATTGGTAATTCGCATTCAAGAATAGGATTTTCTTTGGTAATTTGCGTTCCAAGAGCTGTAGCTACTGTTCCCATAGCGGCTTCTGCCCTATGCGCATCCACCATGCCGACAGCTTTTTTAGGTTCTCCCAAATGTTCAACCCATAATGTACCATCAGGATTTAACATAATTTCTATGACTGTAGGATCATCTAGGTAACCCCATATCTGCGGTCCAAATTCAAAACGCAGCTTCTCAATGAGACGTCTATTTTGCTCTGAACTTCGTCCACCTTTAAATGCTGTAACAGCCATTCTCCCATCCCCGCTTTTAAGAATATACCCCGTTCACTCTAGATAATGAGAAGAATGTAAAACTTAAAGCTTTTTAAAATAATGTCGGCATAATAATTTAAAGATTAAATTTGAACAACAAAAATATCTATCGTAATAGCAAAAATCCATATTCCTGTTACTTAAATTCTATGGTTTTTTATTAAAGAGAATGACCTTTATCGCGCGCAAGATCTATACCTATAGCTTTAGCTTGCATTTTTTCATAAAGTTTTCGCATCACCTTCATATTGTCCCTCCGCACATCAATGATTGATTTCTCAACTGATGTTAAACGCGCTTTGTCCAGATTTCCTAGTCGTGTATAATGAGACGCCATTGCTTTTCGCGCTTCATCATAAGGCAATCCTCCTTTACGATGCTTTGGTAGACTATGTCCTCTATTTATCGCATCATATTTCTCAGAATTAGAAACCAATTTTATGTGATCTTTAACAACATCTATTTCAGTTAATGCTGTTTCAAGGCTACTGGCCATAGCTTTACTATTAGCATACCGAAGCAAATCATCCTTTATAAGATCACTCTCCGTATCAAGAAGCGATGATAAATCCCCACTTTTTCCAACATTACGAATATGATCACATAGATTACTTCGCACATTGTGTAATTTTTGAGATACTAATGTTTTTTCAAGATCTTGTACTAGTATACTTTGTTGTAAAAAAAGCTCTTCTAATTTATTAGAAATGATGACCTCCTATTACAACACCTTTATCTAACCAGTCCGGGCCATATTTTTCATCAGCACTTTTGGTAGAAAATCCCATATCTCGTATAAATTGCGCTCCACGTTGATGTCTAAGAAGTAAAAGTGCATGTGCTGGATATTCAGCCATCGCTAACCATTCCCAAGTTGCTTTGTTATCATTCGCCTTGGAAGCTGCTTCTGCTTCAACCATATAGATACTGTTTTGAGAAAGACCACCTGCTCGTAATTCCTCGCGTTCAGCATCAGTCATATAACTTTTTGGTAATTTATTTTCCATGAAAACCTCCTTATCTTAGTGTATGTTTACATATTAATTTAAAGGCTAGATCTGAGCAATAAAAAACAAATCCTCTACCTAACTAAAACTCACTTTCAATTTCGCGATTTTTTCTTTCTCTATATGAAGCTGCGTTGGGATTTTGAGAAAGTTTTTGTTCTCTATCCTGCAAAATATGAGATCTTACACGAGAAATCATAGCTTTATCACTTGAATTAATATTACGACCATTGAGGGTAGTTGCTCTTTGGCGAAGTTGATTAGCAGCTTCACGCTCTTCATAAACATATTGATCATCAAGTGCTGTTGTTGGGTCATCAATAGCAAATTGGTCCTGCATATTTGCAAGTGTTTGGAGTCGCTCGGACATCACTCTTGCTTCTATTTCGGCAATTTTCATTTTAGATGTAAAATCGCTTCTGGCTTTATCACTACCATGTATTCTTTTGTAATCGTCCCAATCAGAAAATTTGTTCTCTTCTTTCTGAAATTCCGGATAAACTACTCCTCCTCCAACATCTGCTGCCGCATTATAAGCAGCGGTAATTCCAACATTGGTTCCTTTTTTTCCATTAGAAAGTAATTTTTCTTGCGAAGCATGATCATTATCCGCAACAAACAAAATTACGCGATCTGGATATTTATCACGCATTACTCTACCTACAGTTTTTAAATTTCCAGAGTCAAAAGCTGCTACAACTGGCATATGAGTCATTTGTGCTACAGAAAAAGCTGTTGCATATCCTTCCGCAATAAGGATAGGATTTTCTAAATCATTATTAAGAGCGGATATTCCTACATTATTAGAACCTACAATCGTAAAACACTCATGTTTTTTCCCATCTTTCATAAAAGATTTGAAAGTAGGATTAACCGTCTGAAGGGTACTTAAATTATTATCTTTATCCCATATTGGAATAATTAAATCACCTGCCAAAAATGTGCGTATATTAGGATTGCTTTTTTTTATTATTTTTGCTTCCTCAACAGATTTTGCAACTCTCACCCCTTGTTTTTTAATGTCCTCTGGAAAATCATCTGGAACCTCTCTTAAATCACTCGTCTGATTTATACCTTTAAGCTTACAATATGCATTATCTGGAGTTGCTATTTTACTAGCTTCCCATATTTGTGATGAAAGTATCGCTACATTATTTTGTTTTTCGGCAATCTCTTTTTTTAAAATTTTTTGTCGCTCTTTAGCTTCTATGGCTAATCTTTTTTTTTCTTCTAAAGATAAAGGAGCCGCAGACTTTTCAGGTTTCCAATAAATTTTGTCACCAGTGCGAAAATTTTGAATATAGCCACCATCCAATGAGGAATAACCAATATAAGCCCCACTCTTTTGAGTTTTTTTATCATTTTCAACGGAAACTCTATGCAATTTTCCATCCATAAGTGGATTTTCAACAATTAAACCAGCAGAACGGAGCGCCTCCTTGAACTGTTGTTCTATCGGCAAAGTTGTGTTTTTTTCTGCATCTCCATGAGAAAACCTAGTCAAGCCTTTTTCAATTAAATTTGTACCAGCAGGAACATACCAAGATTTTGCATCTTTATCCCACTTAGCTCCAGCGGCTTTTGCCTCTTCTTTTTGTGAATAAGGAACATTCAAAAAAATCTTTTCTGTATTAGCTAATTCACGATCAGTGTTTATCGATATAAATGACTCTTTCTCAGCCTCAACAACTTTGACTGTTTCTAATCCCATTATGAAATTTTTGATTTTTTCTGCTTCAAAAGCCGCTCTAAAAATTTCTTTTGGATCATTCTGCATAACTTCAATCCATGAAGAAACATAGGAAGCGTTATGACTTGGATCATAACCTATATTCAGTTCCTCTCCAATCATAAAGGAGGCAATAGTTGTTCGAAGCTTTTCTTTGGCATATCCAGAAGAACCAACAGGATACATCATGTCACGATTAAGTCTTGAAAAATGTCCAGTCCAATGTCCAAGTTCATGTAATGCCGTAGCATAAAAATAATCACTTGAATCAAATTGAGATTGTTTCGGTAAAAAAATAGTATCACTATCACCACCACGATAGAAAGCATGATTTCTATCATCAATATCAATTTTTGCGCCAGCTGCGGTTAAAAGTGCTTTTGCTCGTGCATGTCTTACCTCTTCCGATAAAATAGGACGTGGTTCCAATGGGGGTAATCCATCAATTTGTTCACCATTAAAAACTTTTGCTAAAAAAATACGGGGGTAAGAAAGTTTTTCAAACTTCTCATGTATTTTTCCTTCATCATCATAAAAAGAGACCTTTTCATTCTGTTTCCAATAAATAATATCCGTACTTTTCATACCTTTTTTAATTCTACAGTCCATTTCATTTGCTTGCTGATATGTAAGCCAACGTGGATCAGTATATTTTTGGCTTGCAAGCCAAAGATTATTAATACCATTATAATTTTTACCTGTTTGTGGATTATAAGGAGACTTCACACATCCGGGAGGTAATGGTTGCTGCCATGGTGCCGCTCCTTGTTGAAGCAGTTTAATAAAATAATCTGTTACTGTTTTTGCATACTCAAAACTCATCACTCCCCCCTATATCATTAAAATTATCAATTTCAGATGGATCTGTAATACACGACGAATCCCAAGCGTCTTCTTCTGAAAGGGCTGTTTCTAAAAAAACTCCATAGCTTTCTGCTTCTTCTGAATCCAACTCAACTTGTATTCCGGGTATAAAAACATCATTTAAAACTGTAGAAATTACATGACATACTTGTATTCGCGCTTTTTTCATTATTAAAATCTCAATTCTTAAAAGTTAGAATGGGTTTAGCAGAACCTATAATATTCATAATCGGAACAGCTCCAAAATAACGACTATCAAAACTTACAGGATCAAAACTTGAAACAAACCAAGCATATCCTTCTTCAACAAGGTATTTTCCATTTGGCATACTTGATATTCCCCCCCTTCTTTGGCTATTTTTCAATAAATGACCATTAACACTGATACCATTTTCAGTTATGTTAATCACATCACCAGAAAGAGCTACTAATGGTTTCAAAAAAGGAACAGACCCGCTAGGACAAGCTCCAGATTGAAGATATCCTTTTTCAATAAACATCTTAACGATAGGTACATCTGGAGGACAAACCTCCATAAGCTCCCCCCTTCGTACCTCTTTTTGAAAATAATTAACTTTCCAAAGACCTACAGGCGCCGAATGCGAATAATTAATTCTGAACCCTTGGGAAACGGCAAAGAGAACAAAACATGCGAGCGCAATAGTACATAAAGTAAGAATGGCCATAGCCTGTTTCATGAGAGAACAAAGCCTTTTTTATCTTCTTTGCTTTCATTTCTCTGATGCAAACGATCTGTAGCAGGAGGAGAAATTTTTGACCTTTCTGAAAAAACTGGATCTAAAAAATAAAGAATTTGTGTTCCCCTAATGACGCTATTTCCAGCTACAAAAATAAGCATTTCCCCAGGTTCAACAATATTCCCAGAATTATCTTTTTTTGCTCCAGGCAGGCGCATAATTTCATCGGGCGTCATCAATGGGCGGCGTGTTTCTTCATAAGACGTTGAAACCTGTTCAAGTGCCATACCAAAACGTTTTCCAGAAGTGGAAATCTTTTCGCGAACAACCGTCGTCTCTCCCGCCATTTTACTCATCCATTCGGCTGTTTCGACTTTATTAGGAGCGTAAGCAATACGAATATGACAATTTGAAATAATACTTTCATTTGTGGTGTAAGCTTTGTAGAGCTGCTGCACATCTTGAGTGATGATATAAGCTTTAAGCCCGTACCCAGCAATATAGGCAAGAGCCTTTTCAAAAATTTCCAATTTTCCCAAAGTTGGAAATTCATCAAGCATTAAAAGCAAACGATGTTTGTGACTGGTTTTGGATCTTCCATCATCAAATTCCATGCGATCTGAAAGAGAAAGAACCATTTGTGTCAATAGCAATCGTGCTAATGGTCTCATTCTATCTAAATTACGCGGCGTTGTAATGAAATACAGTGAGACGGGATCTTCAGTATCCATCAAATCACTAATATAAAAATCACAATATTTTGTGTTTTCACCAACAATAGGATCACGATAAAGAGACAGAGCATTATTTGCCGTCGAAATAATAGACCCTAACTCGCGTGCTGGTGTTCCAGCCATACGACGGCCAACACCGTTGATAACAAGTTTTGCTTCTTTATCTGCGTCCTGAAATAGAGGCTCATCACTTTTTATATCAAGATTTTCCATTTCATGAAACAAACTAGAAAGCGCTTTTGGATCACCGTCTTCATCAAAATCATCATTATTTTCAATAACAGTAGCAAAATCTCCTACTCCCGTTAACATGTGTGCACAATCTTGCAAACAAGGTATACGTCCAATTTTTTCTGCCTTGTAAAGAGCATGAAGAATGAGACCATTCAAAAGTTCAAAAGCCGCAGATCTAAAATGATCCCCAGCAATTCCTTTTCCATCATCATCAATAACCATTAAGGCTATGTTTTGTGCATCCGCTACTTGATAACGTGTTCTGAAACGAATTTCTCCTAATGGATTCCATGAACATCCAACTTTTGGTTCTGCCGGATCAAATCTTAGAATCTTATTCCCTGCATACTTTTTCCGCCATCCAGAAGTCATGGCATAATTTTCACCTTTTGTATCAAGAACAAAAAGACTGTGTGGCCAACTCAAAAGAGTAGGTACTACTAAACCAACACCTTTACCAGAACGTGTAGGCGCTAAAGCTGCTATATGCTCTGGTCCATCATGACGCAAATAATGCAACATTCCTGTTTTTGGATCAGCAAATGCTCCACAATATACACCCTCTCCTTTCTTTTTATGTGGTATAAGCCCCATTTCTTGAATTTCATCAAAATTTGCAAAATGCGCTGTTCCATGTAAATCATCGGTACTTTTGTTACTCCTTGAAGAAAAACCAGCCCAAAGAGTAAAACCAACAAATCCAATCAAAAGACCAGCACAAAAGAGAACAAATATTACATTACACTGACTAGGAGCATAATCATAAAATTTAAAGACCCAAGAAAACCAAGAAAAGGGCGAATACACTCCTTTAAAATTAGAACCAAGAGAAACACTATAATGAAAAGTATGTGCTAAATATTGTGTACAAAATTGATTAAGGAGAATAAAATATACAATGAATAAAAAGATAAATATCAATCGAGATTTTCTTTTGGGTGTATGTGTAGATTGATTTCCCAATTTCCCCCCCTTATTCATTGTTAATGTATATATCAATATACTAAATACAAATATAATATCTCTTAAAGAGAATGACCTTTATCACGCGTAAGATCTATACCTATAGCTTTGGCTTGCATTTTTTCGTAGAGTTTTCGCATCACCTTCATATTGTCCCTCCGCACATCAATGATTGATTTCTCAACAGATGTTAAACGCGCCTTGTCGAGATTCCCCAATCGTGTATAATGAGATGCCATTGCTTGTCGCGCTTCGTCATAAGGCAAGCCACCTTTCCGATTTTTGGATAAACTATAAGCCTCATTTATCACCTTATATTGTACAGGATCACCAACAAGCACCACATGCTTCTTAACAACATCTATTTCAGTCAAAGCCGTTTTAAGGCTATTAAACATTGATTTGCTATTGGAATACCTAAACAAATCATTTTTTATTATGCTCCGCTCTATATCAAGAAGCGATGATAAATCCCCACTTTTTCCAACATTACGAATATAATTACACAAATCATTTCGTACATCACATAATCTCTTAGAAGCTAATGTATCATTGATTTTTTTCACATAGCCTTCTTCACGAGACAAAATCCGTTCTAATTCTTTAGAAATATTGCCCCCCTATCATAACACCTTTGTCTAACCAATCTGGACCATATTCTTTATCCGCATTCTTGGTGGAAAATCCCATATCACGTATAAATTGCGCTCCATTTTGAGATCTAAGAAACAAAAGTGTGTGAGCTGGTAAATCAGCCATTGCTAACCATTCCCATGCTGCTTTGTCATCACCAGCATGATCTGCGGCTTCTGATTCAGCAATGTAGATACATTCTTGATCTAAACCGCCTACTCGTAATTCCTCACGTTCATCATCAGTCATATAACTTTTGGGTAATTTCTTTTGCATAGAAAACTCCTTTTTGTAATGCTTATCCATATTTAATTTAATATTTGAATACGATCAATTAAAATGCTTATGGTTTCTTTACACAAAATTGTTTTTTCAATCTAAAATAAGTAGCATGAGAATTTCCCAAAAATCTCTACTAAGAATTAAAGCAGTTTTTTTTAAAATTAATAAGGATGTGCCGCCATTGGATGACCTTTCCAAGCAGGTAAAATAATATCTTTTGTTACCATGACATTGAAATTATAACCAGGACGAATAATTATTGTTGGCTGAATACCTAAATTTTTACGTGTCATTTCAATACCGACTTCGCCCCATTGTCTACCAAGCTCTGCCGCTAACGTTTCTTTTGCTGTCTCTGTTTTACTATCATCATTACCTGTCTTATGTGTTTTTTGAGACAATTGTGAAGCTCCCGAAATGACAGAAAGTAAAAAAGCATTACCAAAAATTTTTAAATAATGATTATGAACCTTATCCTTAAATCCAGCATAACCAGACTGATCTGTCCCCGGCATATTCCCAAGAGATAAAGAAGAACCATCAGGATAAATAACTCTCGACCAAGCAATAAGCGCTCTTTTTTGACCAGTAGATACACGACTATCATATGTTCCTATCAGCCTCGACCCCATAGGAATTAAAACATTTTGACCAGTAGCGGAATCGTAGACACTTTCTCTTACTTGAGCTATAATTTGTCCAGGCAGATCACTATTAATACCACTTATCATAACACTAGGAATAATGGTTCCAGCCTTAATCTCAAGACTTGCCTTGATAGCTTCTTGACGCGTATTTTTTAAATAAACAGCTGCTTCTGGAGATTGAGATAAAAAAGCAATTTTTTGTGATTGCATATTAGGATCATGTCCTCCATCACCATTGTACAACGATGAATTAGCGGATAATCCAGATCGACCAAATAAATTTTCAAGAGTTGCTTTTTGCGGATCTGTATCTTGAACTTGAGACTGATTTTGCATCTTTGAATTAATTGTAAAAGAAACCATAGGATCAGAATCTAAAGCAGCCTCCATTTTAGCAAAACGCCTCTCTACAATATGTGTTAATAATCTCTTTTGTGTTTCATCTTCTTCATCTACAATTTCATCGAGTTGCTTTTGTTCTGGATCTTTTTTTACCAACTGCTTAGTTTCAATTGGTTTGGTTGACTGTGCTGGTAAGGTCTCTGGTAATTTTGCTTGAACATAATCATCACCCTCTGGACGAATTGGCAACGGTGTTTCATCCACAAATAATTTTTTCTTGTTTTCTAAGACAACATTATTAGATTGCTGTCGCAACATAAAAGTATATGTAATACCAAGCAGAGCAAAAAAAATGATACCTATAGCACCTATAAAAGGTATATTGTTTAACCGCCGTACACCTCGTCCTTTAGGTTTTACAGAAAAAAAATCTGGGGATTCAGAAGGACTGCTTTTTTGATTGTTTTTCACCCTTTACCCCCATCATCTACACGAGCAATAAAAGGAGCGGCCGGTACAATATTTCCAGTTTTTAAACGAACATAATGACGCGTTATTTCAGTTAAACCATATTGTGCCACCAATACTATACCTTGATCCAAGGGCATCACTTTGTAGGTTAAATTTATACCCGTGTTTTTATGTTTTTCTGGTTGATATGTATAAATTACACCGTAGCCATTCCTTTGTAGAAGACTAACCAATAAAGATGTAAACTTATCTTCTGTATCATTTGTTTTTACAATAAATGTTGTAGTTGCAGGCGGCAAAGGATCTCTAAGATAGCGAACAAAATCACTAGTAATTAAATTTGCATCATTCTCCGTAATATTTTGATCAACATAATTAACCAACAAAGGTGAATGGCGACTTATAGACGTGCAACCAACTGTCAAAGCAAGAGGTAACAGCAATAAATATTTTAACATTTTAACGCCCCCTAATAATTGTTACTCTCTGCTGAGAACTTCCTACACCAGAAATCATAGCTACTTTGCTAATAACGGCATCAACAACATATCTATTTCCAATAATGCGATAGTTTATTAATCTTTCACTAGGCTTTTTTAAGAAGCCACCATCATCACCAACAGCAATTAAAGCAGGCGCCATTCCTCTAATTCCATCACTAGGTAATTCAATGTAAGTTTTAAACCCATCTGTATAAACCCGTCTCGGATACCATTTAATTCTTCGATCACTAATCGTAATACGAAAGTTAAAATCAAGAGCAGCTAAGTTTTGACCTGTTGCTAATGTATTACGGCTTTTATCTGTAGCCGCTTTATACGCAGACCAATCTTGATCTGTATCATCAGGATAAATAAAAGAAAGAACAGGAATTGAAGAACTTTGCGTACTAGCAAGTTTGATCATATAAGTACGGCGATCCGTCGTAATAAAGAGATTTGTTGTTAAACCAGCATCTACAGGCTTTACAACAACATAAGTTGTTTCTGCGGCTCCTACACCACTTACCGTGGGACTAATCTTCCATCTTACAGTATCACCAGCATGGAGAGAATTTATAGTCTCTCCAGATTGTAACTGAATCGTGCAAACCTCTAATGGTGTACACACCAATGTAGGCAAAGTAGCTCCATAAAGATATCTAACACTGCCGTCACCAGAATATATAGGTCTTTTGGGATTATTCTTCCATTGATTTGCTAATCTAATTCCCCATGCTTCCTTATCAGTAAGATGTATTCTTTGAGGAGAAACAAAATTAATGTTGTGTGATACATCTGTCGCCAGAGCTTTTGATGTTACAAAAATCACTGTACTTATAAAAATAAATTTCTTAAACATAAAATTCCCGCTTTACGCTTTACTATGATTGTTCTTAAAGTCTTGGCGTCCATGCAAATTGTTTAACATATAATCCAATAGGATTTAGCATCATTTGCTTTTCAGTTTTTGGTATTGCTAAAATAATTGTAGCGGTAGCTTGCCAAAGTTTACTATCAATAATAGCTCCGGATCGTGCTCTTTTCTTTTCAGTCCATTCAATTTGCCAAGTATCATTAGAAACAGGAACAATTGCATTAACTTGAATTTCTACTGTCTCCATTGAAGCACGTGAATAAGGATCATTTTGTTTATGATATTCAACAAGCATAGCATATGCTGGTGATTGAGGTAAGGTCATTGAGTATGTCTGGTTTATGAGATCTTCTTCTGCTCTCATATCAACATAAACAGTACGTGCCCCAATCAGCCAATTACGTAATGCCGCCCGAATATGGGTTGCGTTTGGTTTAGAAGCAACATTTGCCTTTGATAAATGCGTTACCTCACCGACCGAATTGGTTTGCACTATATAAGGAACAATAGTTTCTTCATTTGCTTTCCAAATGAATGCTCCTACTGACATTGCAGTAATAATAATCATTCCAAAAGTTGCTAAACGCCAATTATTAGCGGATTTAATATAATCCCCATACCTTTCCATCCATTCTCTACGCGCTATAATATAGGGATTAGAGGGTTTGTCTTTTATAGAATCTTTGCTTGCTTTCACAGTCCCCCCTTAATTATAAAGTTAAACAGCTCTCTTTAAAGATAAATTAACTTTCTTATGAAACATTTTTCGTTGAATGTGAAGAAAACAATTCCGACTTATCCATAAAATAATTATCTCAAATCAAAAAAATATATTTTTAAACTGAAAAACATACTTTAAGTCTCTATTTCTTTATCTGAAATATTTTTAACACTGTTTTTTGTAATCTTGACTTTTATGCCTTTTTTCCAATACCCAGCTTGAATGAAACCTCTCTTTGTAGTTTCCTTGACAAAAATTTTCTGATTTTCTTCAAAAAGAAGATAATTCTTTTCTCTAATTTTTCTACGCCCTACATAATTAAATACGGATTCTTCACCGTTCCATGCAACATAAGGAAGATTTTCAGTATATTTATTTCGCTCTTCTATCCACTCTTGAAGTGAATTATCAATGTTATCTTTGCTGTGTTGCTTCACTTCATTCTTTAAAGCGTTTAAAACAGGATCATCAAAGACAACATTCATATTGTGAACACCAGCCAATTTAGCAACTTCTTGTTTGAATTCTTCTGTGCCATTTAATACAAGTGGCTGATCTTTAAATTTTTCAACAGCAAGACTTAAAGCAATATACGCTGACCCAGTAGTAAATTTTTGTGCATGAATTTTCTCACCAGCATCAATAATGGTCCCACCATCAATGCTTTTATACAAAATATTTCCATTCTTCAAAAAAGAAGGTTTTAAATTCTTACGTAAAAATTTACCTGTTTTTCCAGCTGTTTTCCCAGTTAACAAATTATTAGATAAAACAACGCGACGCTCATTCATTGAATGCAAAACATCCATAGCATCTTTATCACCAATATTTGCTTGTTGGTGTAACCAATCTAACCAATTTGGAAATCTAGTTTCTGCTAACTTTCTTTTAGCTATCGCTTGCTTTGTTCTTAATTCTTGTTGACGAAATGCTTTTTGTAATTTTAACGTTTTTCGTATTCCCGCACGTAAACTTTTTGGTGTCAGTCTCAATAAAGAACTTTGTTGTTTATACCACATAAACAGTTGATTATAAAAAGCATCCTTTTGCGTACGTAATATTTGATATTTTTCTCGTCTTTCTAAATCGCTTGCATTTTTTTGTTCCTTATATCGAGAATACAAAAGTGTCTTAGTTTTACTGTTTTTTCCACGTAAAACTGGTACATATTGCTTCTGTATAATTGGCTTATAATCTTCATAAGTACCAAGTCTCTTTTCAAGAGCTCGTAAAGACAATGCTCTATTACAACTGCTAGCTTTAACCCATAAATCAAGATCAGGAGCTCCTATGACTAATCCACTCCCTTGTTTTTTTACAACGAGACCATGATCAGCAAAACTCTTATGCAGCGCTAACCAATCTGTATAATTAAGTTCTTTAGATATCCTTCCAACATAAGTTGAAAGAGATTCAACTCCGGTCCTATACTCAAAGTTTTTTATCTTTGGTTGCTTGATATTTTCAATGTCACATTCTAATCCATGTGGTGTCTTGATTAAGTTATATTCTTGTTCAATTGTTTGACAGGTTTTCATAAGTGTACGTTTGTCAAAAAAAGGTTCGTAATTACGAAAATTTTCAGGATTTATTTTGTTGATAGCAATATGAATATGCAGATTTTCTGTATCTTTATGGATAGCTGAAATACGTTGATGATTTTCGTAACCTAGCGCAGCACAAAATTTATCTTCAATTGCGTAGAGTGTTTCTCTCTCTGGAGTTTCTCCAACCGGAAAAGATAAGACCAAATGATATGTTTTATCAGTCTTTGATCTTTTATTTTGATCTTGAGTTTTTAAAATGAATTCTGTTGCCATAACAGGATCATCTGTATGACAATTTGTAACTCTTACTGATGCTACTTTTGCGCTATTTTGTATATTATCATCAATTATGTAATCGGATGTAAGTTTCCAATCTCTTGGTAAACTTCCCCCATCTAAATCCATAATATAACGAGCCAATCGTGCCATATTGGATGTTGATTTTTTTCTTTCAACACGCTTAGCAATCATAGTGCGGATATTTTTTCAAAAATTTGTTTTTGGAGTTCACGAAATGCTACCATCATTTTATCTATATCATTTGGTACTCCACCTTTCCCGTTATTTGTAACTAACCATAATTTTAATAAACCAGCTACTCTCCCTAAATCGCCTTGTAGCTTAGTGAGGTCCTTTACCGCCTCATAATCTATATTCGCTTTTACGGGTTCAAGTTGTCCAGTAGTACGCAGGTAAGTAGAAATAGACAAGCCTGTCTGTTTTGCATTTTCTTCTATGCTTTCTTTTTCCTCGAAAGTGCACCAAACACTTAATCTAAATTTTCTTGGTCGTGTCATTTTTTCTCTCTTAAATTGCGGATGCAATCAAACCTCGTAGAGCAAGATACGTTGAGCATTTTATGCGAATAAGTTGAGTAATGTTAGTTGCGTAGCGCTACATTACACATCTTGCCATTTTCTGAAAGAAAAATTTTTATAAAACTTACAAAAATATCTCTTTAATTGACAATTTTATTTATTTTTTGTAAAGATTTGATAAGTTTTGTAAAGAATTATAAAAAATTGGTAAGTTAATGAAAAAAAAAACAGAATGGGGGAAAATGCGAATAGTCTTTCTAGCCAACAAAGATTTAATTTTAAAATCCATTAAAGAAGGGTATTCCCTAAAAGAAATTTTAAGAAAAAATCCAAATTTAAATATTTCATATGACGCCTTAGCATCATATGTGCGAAAATATTTAAAAAATAATCTTGAGACTACTGCTGCATCAGATTTATCAGTAAAAACTCAATCCAAAGAATCTACTTCTGCTAATCCTATTACAACACAACAAAAATCACGTACATTTATACACGATACAAACAAAAAATTAGAGGATATGATATGACAAATATTCACATGACCTTACAAGGTAAAGGAGGAGTAGGAAAATCATTTGTAGCTAGTCTTGTGATGCAATATTTACTAGAAAATAAAATAGACGTAAAAGGTATAGACACTGATCCTGTTAATCAAACTTTTGCTAACTATAAAAATTTTAATGTAAAGCATTTAAAACTTCTCGAGCAAAGCGTAATTATTCCCCGTAATTTTGATACTCTTATGGAAGAATTGCTTCATTCTAATTGTCAATATGTTATTGATAATGGAGCTACAACATTTTTACCTCTAGCCTATTATTTAAAGGAAAATGAAGCTTTTGATCTGTTGGCCGCTGCTAAAAAGAATGTAATTATTCATACAATTATCACTGGTGGACAAGCACTAGCCGATACATTATCTGGATTATTTTCCATATGTACCCAAATTCCACAAACAGCAAATATCGTCGTTTGGAAAAATGAATTCTTTGGTCCCATTATAGCTAATGGAAAAAACTTCGAAGAAATGAAAGTATTTGAAGAAACTAAAGAAAGAATTTCTGCTATTGTTACAATTCCACAACAAACATCTAGCACTTTTGGGGAGGATATAAAAACAATGCTTGATAAAAAATTAACCTTTAACGAAATTACAAATTCAAACGAATTCAGCATTATGGCCAAAAGCCGCTTAGCGCGCGTCAAAAGCATGTTATTTGACCAGATAGCTATTATTCCAGGAATATAAAATGTCCGTTGATATTGATGCCATTCGGCAAAAAATAACTAAAGAATTTAATCAACTTGTTCCACCAAATGATCCAATTCTCATGACTGTTTTTTTATCTGATATAATGCTAGATTCAGCTTTAAAAACACTTCACGAACATCAAAATCAAATGATCAGTTACATTTTAACTGCACGTAATGCTATGGTAGAGGAAGAAAAAAAAACAGCTGGAAAATTAATAACTGAAGCAGCCACATATATAAACAAAGAAATCAACCAAGAAATGAGTAAAAACTTGAATTATATTTCTGAACAAATGAAATCATATGAAATCTCATTATCCAAAGTCTCTGATATAAAATCAAGTGTAGATGATAATATGGAAAGATTTTTAAAAAAAATCAGAAATTATGGAATATTAATAGGTGCTAGTTTATTAGCAAATATTCTCTGTTTTTTTGCTCTTATAATCCATTATTATATAAATTAATATTTTTTAAATCACTTAAAAAAAGTACAGACTTTTTAAAATTCTTATTCAGTGTTTATATCTCACAATGAAGCCGCATCTTTATGATACGGCTTTTTTTACACTTAAGAAGCAGGCGCCCCCCGCACCTGCTATTTTATTTACGCAACATCCTCATACTCATCACGAAAATAATCATCATCACTACCAAATCTTGGAATTGCCTCATCATGAATTTGATCATATTCAGTTAAAGAGGCGGCGCTATGAATACAAGAATCGCCAGATACATAAGCACCACAAACCACGGCATCATCAACGACATAGGAATAATCACAAATATAAGCACCATCACTTATTTTTGCATTGCCACCGACATGAGCATTATCACAAATAACAGATGAATCAGAAATATGAGCATGTCCACTTACAGAGGCGTTATCATAAATTTTTGCATTACCTTCAATTACAACAGCGTTTTGAATATGGGCGTTGCCATAAACCTCACAATAATCATTTATTGTCATGCCTTCAAAAATAGCATTGCCATAAATTTGTGCATCACCATAAACGTCTACAAAAAAGCTTTTCACTTTACCATTTTCATAAACCCTTGCATTTTGAAAAACGCGTGCTTTATCGTAAACCCAGCAATTGCCATCATGAGATAAGTTGCTTTCCTTTTCAATATAACCACCAAGATCACCAGCCTTGACATCATCAAA
>NZ_JBHIND010000008.1:0-3614 GCF_042194695.1 Bartonella sp. CM86QHHN | reverse complement strand
TGATGCCGGCACTTATGATGGTGAAACGATTGATAATGATGACATTACGTCTCCAGAGCCGGTTGCACAGCCCGTTGAAAAGCCTTCAGAGATTGTTCCTAGTATAGAACAGCAGCGTATGGAGCAACAAGCCAAACAAGCTCGTGAAGCGCTTGTCAAGCTTTATGAACCCCAATCCCAGACGCCAATGGTTGAAGATGAAAATGCACCCCCAGACCCTACACAAGACATTATTGGCTATATGAGTTGGATGGGGAAAAAGATTCGAGAGCAGGATGCGTATATTAGGGAACAGAAAGAAGCGCTAAGACAAGCTGAGGAACAGCAGCAGCATGATATACGTCTTGGTCAGTTTTTCAACAATTCTGTTAAGTCGTTTCAAAATAAATCCAGTGATTTTGGTGACGCGGCAAATTTTCTTTATGAGAAGCGTGCGAAGGAATTGAGTTCTTGGTCGTCACTTTATCCTGAGTATGCAGATCCAAACACAATTTCTGAGATCATAAGGAATGAATTGCGTACGATTGTAGCGACTTGTGCACAAAGAGACCTCAATCCGGCAGAAGAGATTTATAGAATAGCGCAAAACCTTGGTTATCAAAACCAAGCAGTGCAAGCGAATAATCAAGTTGCAGAACTTCAAAGCCGTCAGAATTCTGCGAGAACCTTAACGGCATCTGGTGGAGGAGGGAGTATTACAGGTCCTATGACCAAAGAGACACTTGCGAATATGTCAGAGAAGGAATTTGATGCATGGATATCAAACCCGAAAAATGAAGCCCGTTTTTATGAAATTATGGGTGCAGACCCTGATTAGGCAATAAGTTTTACAACATAATCCGCCTTGATGCGGGTTTTCCACCGGCTTTAAGCCGGTTTTTTTACAGCGAAGAAAGGTGAAATCAATGGCAACAACACATATAGGAACCCATGATCCGCAATCGGTGAAATTGTGGTCACAGAAATTAAGCAATGAAGTTTTGAAAGCGACAAAAATTGCTCCTCTGATTGGCAAAAGTTCGAACAGCATTATCCAGCTTTACAACGAAACCCATAAGAGTGCAGGGGATAGCGTTACGTTTAGTCTGCTTGTCAATCTGTTTGGGGACGGTGTCACGCAAGGCGAAACCTTAGAGGGCAATGAAGAAGCGCTTCAATTTATGAATGATCGGTTGGTGATTAATGAGCTTTTACATGCAGCGCGTGTCGCCAATGATGATTCAATTGACCAACAAAGAATTCTCCCCAATTTACGAAAAAAAGCCAAAGAAGGTTTAGTTCGTTGGTATGCAAATCGTTTAAGCATCATGTTCTTTCTTCAGGTATGTGGTTATACAGCCCGTACTATCAATGTTGATGGTCGGGAAGTGTATATTAAGCCAGTTCATTACGGCTTTAATGAAATCATGGCACCTAGCAGTGAACGTATTATCCGTCCAGATGGTAAAACAAAGGATGAAGATCTCAATGATAAAGCCAAACATAGCTTTAGTCTTAAATTGATTGATGAAGCGGTTAAACAAGCCAAACTTGCCAATCCGCAAATTTCTCCAGTTCATGTCAATGGTGATGATGTTTATGTTCTCTATTTGCATCCAACACAAGTCATGCAATTGCGAACCAATACAGCCGTTGGTGAGTGGTTAGATATTCAAAAATCGGTTTATGCAACCTCTCGTGCGAAAAACCCAATCTTTGATGGTTCACTGGGCATGTATAATGGCGTTATTTTACGTGAAGCTATTCATGTGACCCATGGTGTTAAATCGACAGATAATACAGCTGTTAAAAGTGTGCGTCGCGCGGTGTTTCTAGGGGCGCAAAGTGCTGTTATTGGTTTTGGCAAAAATCACAGTGCAACGCATTATACGCTTAAAGAAGAGTATTTTGATTATGAACGTGAATTTGGTGTTGCAGCCAAAACCTTAATAGGAATGAAGAAAACACGTTTTAAGATGCCCAATAGCGCACAAACAGCTCAAGATTTTGGAACGATTGTTATCCCCACCTACAGCGGTGAACCTGATAATTAATCATAGGGAGGAAGCAAGACATGGCAGATCAATTACCCCCTCCATTACAGGGCAGAAATCTACATACCCAACAGGTGAGTTTCTTACGTTTGAATATCTCGCATAAAGATAAGCATCTTACGGAGAAAATTGGGATATTACCTCGTGGCGCTTTGATCACTTCAATAAAAGCGTTCGTTAAGACGGCATTTTCAGAAGCGAAATTGAAGATTGGCAGCAGCTATGGGGGCAATGAGTTTGGGGAAAAAGACATCAAAGCCCAAGGCACGCAAGATTTTACGCCAACAGATCAAAAGTCTTTTGTTGCAGATGATAAGGAGATGACCCTTTATGCAACACGAGACAAAACCACTGATGCTGGTGAATGTATTGTGGTTGTGCAATTCGTAACAAATCATTGAGGGGATAAGACATGGCAGATTATTTACCACAGCCCTTGCAAGGGAGAAATCTTCATACCCAGCAGGTAAGCTTTTTGCGGCTTAATTTTAGCTATGAAGATAAAGAAAACGCTATGAGAATAGGCACACTACCTCGTGGTGCTTTGATTACTTCGATTAAAGTGTTTGTTAAGACAGCATTTTCGGACACAAAGGTCAAAATAGGGTGCACTGCTGGCGGCAATGAGTTTGGTGAAGCAGAAATCAAACAACAGGCAGTAAAAGAGGTTAAGCCTACCAATCAGAAGGAGTTTATCCCTTACGATGAAGAACTTACTCTCTATGCCAAAGCGGACAAAACAGTACAAGCTGGGCAAGCAAGTATAGTCGTTGAATTCGTGACTAATCACTGAAATTGAGGGGAGAGATTTATTAACTCCCTCTCAGTTTATGAAGTAGAAGACTGTACAGAGAGTTGCAGATTAAGGGCAGATAAGACAGCGACTAAGGTAGAAAGTTTAGGGTCACCTGTTTTGCTTAAGGAGCGATATAATCCACTGCGTTCGCGATTGGTTTCTTTTGCTAAGGCTCTCATATTTTGAGCACGTGCAACAATACCAAGGGCATCCGCTATATGAGAGGCATCACCAGTTTTGAAGGCTTCATTTAAAAAGACTTCTTGAGATTCTGGTGTTGTGAGGTGTTTTTCAAAGTTAAAGGTTTTCAATTTCATTTTTAAGATCCTCTAAAAGAGATAAGGCTTTTTGAATATCACTGGATTGTGTGGATTTGTCACCACCACAAAGCAATATAATGATTTTATCGCCTTTTTTTGTAAAATAAATTCGGTAACCAGCACCATAGTGGATACGTAATTCACCTATACCATTAAAAAACTTCGCATCACCCAAAAGCCCTGAACGAATTCTATGAAGCCTTGCAAGAATTATATTAGCAGCTTTTCTGTCTTTAAGCTTTTCTAACCAGTTATCGAATTCATCTGTTGTTTTTATTATCGCTACCATCAGTGCACTATACTACACAAAATATATAATATCAATAGTAATAATTTTTACTGAAAGGTATTTTGATGACACGTCATTATATTCGGGTTAAGACCGGAGGACCGATACCAGTAAAGCGAGATGTTTATCGTCATAAGAGAACACTTTCGCACTTAGTGTCGGTCATTCAAGATGAG
>NZ_JBHIND010000014.1:0-16455 GCF_042194695.1 Bartonella sp. CM86QHHN | reverse complement strand
GTTGACGAGAGAGGGGGTGGGGGTGAAGAGTTTATGAAGGGAGGGGGGAGTTGGGATGAAGAGGTGGGGGTGTTGAGGAGAGAGGGGGTGGGGATGAAGAGTTTATGAAGGGAGGGGAGTTGGGATGAAGAGGTGGGGGTGTTGAGGAGAGAGGGGGTGGGGATGAAGAGTTGGGTGCGTTGACGAGAGAGGGGGTGGGGGAAGTTGTTTTTGAAGTGGGATTGACCGGTGCTTTGCGTGATCTTACTTTAGGGTGGTGAAGGGGCAAGAATATTTTAAAATAGGAGGTATCTGTCGCGTTTGATGCAACATTATCCTTTGTGGTGTCGTGATCTGAAATCAGCAGGGGAATTGGCTAGAGTAAGAAGCTGTATTGTTGACAAACCTATGTTTACAAAGTGGTGCGGGGGGAATTTGAAAGTTTCGTTTGGCTGCTTTCTGTAAATGTGGAGAAGCATCAAAACGTTGATCCGTAAAATAAAAACGTATGTCCGTAAAATGATGCGGAGAATTTATGCTTTGTGTGCACTTTTGCTTAATCAGAAATCAACCATAAGATTGCTTTTTGTTTTTTCGGCTGGAGCTCTCTAAAATTTTTCAAAAGAGTGTGTTCTTTTTCGCTGTATGTTTCTTGATCATAGTGTGCGGTATGTGTTGAAAGATTTTCTTTTGTGGCAATATCTGCATAAAAAAAGCTTATGGGAACATCCAGTTTTTGGGCGATTTTGAGTAAACACCCTGCGCTTACACGATTGAAGCCTTTTTCATATTTTTGGATTTGTTGGAAACTGACACCTAAATAGCTTCCTAATTCTTTTTGGGAAAGGCTCATTGAAATGCGTCTGTGGCGGATTCTTTTACCTATCAGAATGTCGATAAAATTTGGATTTTTAGTTGGCACTTCAAGCCCCCCCCTCCGGTTGCGAGCGCCCTCGCATTGGTATTCCGGGAGTCTAAAAGTACTGAACCCTAGTCAGCTTTTTTGCTTTTAGTGCGGAAACGCACCTGGACATAGCAAAAACTCCCGGAATTCCGGGATACCCACAAGAGTGGGTTCAATTGTACGCTAGGGTTTAGGGCTTTTAGTTCCCTGTTGATCGTTGCGTGGACGATCAAAATTACACTTTAAGTGATAAAGTAATTTCAGAAGATTGGCAAGAAAAATCAATATCCCATAAAATGGCGTGATTTTGAGGGGTGTGGAGTGCTGGTTTGAATTTGACTTAAGGGGGTATATGAATGGAATAATATTAATTGTTACTCTTTTGCTTAATCAGAAATCAGCCACAAGATTGCTTTTTGTTTTTTCGGCTGGAGCTCTCTAAAATTTTTCAAAAGTGAATGTTCTTTTTCGCTGTATGTTTCTTGATCATAGTGTGAGGTATTTTTTTCTACTGAGACATCTTCTTTTGTCACAATGTCTGCATAAAAAAAGCTTATAGGAACTTCCAGTTTTTGGGCGATTTTGAGTAAACACCCTGCGCTTACACGATTGAAGCCTTTTTCGTATTTTTGGATTTGTTGAAAACTGACACCTAAATAGCTTCCTAATTCTTTTTGAGAAAGCCCCATGGCAATTCTTTTTTGACGAATTCTTTTGCCTATCAAAATGTCGATAAAATTTGGATTTTTAGTTGGCACTTCAAGCCCCCCTCCGGTTGCGAGCGCCCTCGCATTGGTATTCCGGGAGTCTAAAAGTACTGAGCTTAATCAGCTTTTTGCTTTTAGTGCTTAAAGCACCTGGACATAGCAAAATCTCCCGGAATTCCGGGATACCCGCAATGCGGGATAAATTTATGTATTAAGCTTTCGGGCTTTTAGCTCCCTATTTGATCGTTGCGTGGACGATCAAAAACACGTGCTTATCAATAAAGTAATTTCAGGAGATTGGCAAGAAAAATCAAAATAATCTCAAAGACTATAAGATTGGGTACTTTTTAAAAAAGTGCGAAATATGGATTATAAATCGCGTCTTTTGCTTAATCAGAAATGTCGATAAAATGTGGATTTTTGGTTTGCATTTCAAGCCCCCCTCCGGTTGCGAGCGCCCTCGCATTGGTATTCCGGGAGTCAAAAATACTGAACCTAAATCAGCTTTTTGCTTTTAGTGCTCATCGCACCTGGACATAGCAAAAACTCCCGGAATTCCGGGATACCCACAAAAGTGGGATAAATTCATGTTTTAGGTTTCGGGTTTTTGATCCCCTATTGATCGTTGCGTAGACGACCAAAATTACAGTATTCATTTATAAGGCAATTTCAGGAGATTGGCAAGAGAAATCAAAATAATCTCAAAGTCTATAAGATTGGGTACTTTTTAAAAAAGTGCGAAATATGGATTATAAATCGCGTCTTTTGCCTATCAGAATATCGATAAAATTTGGATTTTTGGTTTGCACTTCAAGCCCCCCTCCGGTTGCGAGCGCCCTCGCATTGGTATTCCGGGAGTCAAAATACTGAGCTCTAGTCAGTTTTTTTGCTTTTAGTGCTTAAAGCACCTGGACATGGCAAAAACTCCCGGAATTCCGGGACACCCACAAGAGTGGGCTCATTTTACGCTAGAGCTTAGGGTTTTTGAATCCCTCTTGATCGCTGCGTAGACGATCAAAATATCTTTTAAGTGATAAAGTAATTTCAGAAGATTGGCAAATGAAAATAGTTTTTATTTATAAACTTTATTTTTTAATGAGAGGCTTTCCGCCTCTCAAACTCTCCGGAACGCTCACCAAAATCATGAGATCAGACCCGCGTTTAATGAGGGGACTAACAATCCTAGGTTCTTAAGGTCAAGGAGACCATTACATGGCGCGCCTAACGGCGTCCTTGACCCCCAGAACTTAACGGCTTGTTTTGTCCCTCTCACGCGGCTCCGAAATCATGATTAGAAGGGGAGCTTATAGGGGGAGTGATATCAGGCATATCAATTTATCAAGGTGTTTTTAGAGTGTATGATGAGTATTTTAGGCTGGATTTTTTTGTCGCGTTTGATGAAATAATCTCGTTTGAGGGGTGATCTGAAGTGCTTGGGGGAGATTGGCTAGGCAAGAAGCTGGGGTAATACTATTGTTTATAGAGTGGTGCGGTGTGGAAGTTTCATTTGGCTTTATTCTGTAAATATGTAAAAGCGTGAAAACGGAAATATGTGAAAAAGGAGTAGAGGATTTGTGCATTGTGTATGCTTTTGGCATGGCATGGAATGTGGAGAGATAAATGGGGGAAAGAGTTTCTGTGAATGGAGTGGTAAGCTGGGATGAAGCCTGCGGGAGATTGAAGGGAGAAGAGGTTGTGGGAGCGGAATAGGAATGAACAGACTAGAGGGGGGTAAGAGGCGGTGGTGCGAAGGGATGCGTGAAGGATGGTGTGAAGGAGATAGCGCTTTGCTTTTATGGTACTTGATGAAGTGGTTCATTTGAGGGGGGCTGAAGTCCGTGGATGTGGGGTGATCTGAAGTGCTTGGGGGAGATTGGCTAGGCAAGAAGCTGGGGTAATACTATTGTTTATAGAGTGGTGCGGTGTGGAAGTTTCATTTGGCTTTATTCTGTAAATACGTAAAAGCGTGAAAACGTATATTCGTGAAAAAGGAGTAGAGGATTTGTGCATTGTGTATGCTTTTGGCATGGCATGGAATGTGGTGAGATAAATGGGGGAAAGAGTTTTTGTGAATGGAGTGGTAAGCTGGGATGAAGCCTGCGGGAGATTGAAGGGAGAAGAGAGTGTTGTGGGGGCGGAATAGGAATGAACAGACTAGAGGGGGTAAGAGGCGGTGGTGCGAAGGGATGCGTGAAGGATGGTGTGAAGGAGATAGCGCTTTGCTTTTATGGTACTTGATGAAGTGGTTCATTTGAGGGGAATCTGAAGTGCTTGGGGGAGATTGGCTAGGCAAGAAGCTGGGGTAATACTATTGTTTATAGAGTGGTGCGGTGTGGAAGTTTCATGTGGCTTTATTCTGTAAATACGTAAAAGCGTAAAAACGGAAATGTGCAAAAAAGGAAAAGGCTTTATGTCGTTAGAGGCGTTGTGGTTAATGATACGCAATGTATAGGGATCGTGTTTTCGAAGGTAGGAAGAACAACATAAATGGAAGGAGTGGCTTAGAGGAAGCGTGTGAAGAGAGAGAAAATGGGGAAGGCTGTATGGGAAATGCGTAGAGTATGAAGTGTGGGGCAGTGAAGCATGTTGTGAATGGTGAGTGAAGAATGGAGAAGGTTTTTGAGAAAAGGAAGGGCTTCTGGCGTGGGGGAGTGGTGTTTATCTGAAGGGCACATGTTTAAGGTGTGGAAGGTGAGGAAAAGTTGGAGAGAGGATGATTGTTCGTAAGTTGTGGAGGGATTAGTCAGAGGTGTTGGGAAAATGCTTTAGGGGAAAAAATTAGCGTAATTTCTTGTCACACTGAAACCAAAATCATCATAAAAATTGAAGGAAATTAGCGGGTAAAATTGGTGAAAAAAAGTTTTGATTCTTAAGGTGTGGGATGATGTTTTTTGAGAGCATGGAAGAGTAAACTTGAAAAACCTTTCCCTTTTTGTGGAATTTTTATTCACAAACTTAAGAAAATAGGGTATGAACGCTGGAAATAACGCGCTGCTTAACAAAATATGTGCACTGTAAAGGAAATGTTTGTTTATGTCAAAAGAAGAAGTTTTAGAATTTTCTGGTATCGTTACTGAACTCTTACCTAACGCGATGTTTCGTGTGAAACTGGAAAATGATCATGAAATTATTGCTCATACCGCTGGTAGAATGCGGAAAAATCGTATTCGGGTGTTGGCCGGTGATAAAATCATGGTGGAAATGACGCCTTATGATTTGACAAAAGGGCGCATTACATATCGCTATAAGTAGCATCGTGGGTGGCTTGCACTTTTTTCTAAAAGCTATCATATTATTTCTATTATTTTTTTAACAGTTTTTTAGCTTGCTTTTCATGAGTGAAAAAAGAGGAGTGTTTGAAGCGCCTTGAAAGACTGTAAAATCGTTGCGGAAAAAGGATAAGGAGATCAATAGCGCTTAAAAGGAAGCGCTAAAAGGGCGCTTAAAAGGGGGCGCTTAAGGGGGTGAGAGAGAAGTCGATTGTGAAGGGGTGGAAATGAGAAATATAAGAGAGTGGGGGGAAAAACGTTTGGCAGATACTCTTACAGAAGAAATTCATTTGGTGCTTGCCTCCGCTTCACCAAGGCGTTTAGCGCTCTTGGCACAAATAGGGATTGATCCCCAGCAGGTTTATGCAAGCGATATTGATGAAACGCCAAAATTAAAAGAACATCCTGCAAACCTTGCCAAACGTTTGGCAAAAGAAAAAGCACTGAAAGCCCAAAAAATTTTGCGCTGGTACAGTCAGAATGGTCAAGACGAGTTGCAGAATGGTCAAGAAAAATTACCTGGACAGAAAATGATTATCTTGGCGGCTGATACGGTGGTGGCTGTTGGGCGGACCATTTTCCCCAAACCAGAAAGCGAGGATGAGGCTTATGAATGTTTACGATACCTTTCTGGGCGTTCGCATAAGGTCTATGGTGCCATTTGTGCGCTCAATGAACGTGGAAAAATAACCGTAAAATTGGTTGAAAGTCGTGTTCGCTTTAGACGCTTAACCTCTGCCATGATGAAGGCTTACCTTGCTTCAGGAGAATGGCAAGGGAAAGCAGGTGGCTACGCTATCCAAGGAAAAGCAGGGGCTTTTGTTGTCCATATCACGGGTTCTTATTCTAATGTTGTGGGATTGCCTTTGGCTGAAACAGCCGATCTCTTGACCGCTTATCACTATCCACTTTTCACTCACTGGGCTGAACAAACGCATTAGAAAAACTCTAAGGTAAGATCAATGCAAGGTGAAAAGCAACAAAAAGAGAAAAGCAAAAATGAAAAAAAAGCAATAGAAGAAAAGTTAATGAAGAAGCCAATGACAAAGGTGTGCCAAGAACAAAAAGAGCTAAATTTGCAAAAAGAGACCCGTCCTCCACATCCTTGTCCTATTTGTGGTCAGATGTCACAAAAATCTTCTTATCCTTTTTGTTCCACACGGTGCCGAGCTATTGATCTTAATCGTTGGCTTTCAGGCTCTTATATTTTACCACCCCCACCACAAGTAAGTGATGAAGAAGAATAAAGAGTTCTCTTGAGAAAAGAACGCTCAAGCGTTTTTTGTGTGGAAACTGAAGGGGAGGCGCGCGGGATTATCCTATATCAATCTATTTAAGAGCTGGATTAACGGCTTGCTTATTATCGTCATTCGCAAAGACGCAGATTAAGTTCAATCAACGATGGAAGTTTTAATACATATCTAAGACTTATCCCCAAAGGTTTTGTTTACCATGGATAATTATAAATTGCTTTGTTGCAGGAAGGTTGTTGGTGCTTTGTTGCGTGAAAGTTGTTGGTGCCTTTAGGGTATGAGAGAAAAATTGATAGTTCAATCAGTATTGCTAACGAAAAAGAAGGGGTGCGTGTTTTGGTGCAAAGAGACGGGGTAACAAAAAATAGCTTGTTGGTGCTTTGTTGCGTGAAAGTTGTTGGTGCCTTTAGGGTGTGAGAGAAAAATTGGTCATCTAATCAGTATTGCTAACGAAAAAAGAGGGGCGCGTGTTTTGGTGCAAAGAGACGGGGCAGTAAAAAATCGCTTGTTAGTGCTTTGTTGCGTGAAAGTTGTTGGTGCCTTTAGGGTGTGAGGAAAAATTGGTCATCTAATCAGTATTGCTAACAAAAAAGAGGGGTGCGTGTTTTGGTGCAAAGAGATGAGGCAGTAAAAAATCGCTTGTTAGTGCTTTGTTGCGTGAAAGTTGTTGGTGCCTTTAGGGTGTGAGGAAGAATTGATCATCTAAGCAGTATTGCTAACAAATAAGCAGTATTGCTAAGGAAAAAGAGGGGCGCGTGTTTTGGTGCAAAGAGACGGGGCAATAAAAAGTTGCTTGTTGGTGCTTTGTTGCGTGAAAGTTGTTGGTGCCTTTAGGGTGTGAGAGAAAAATTGATCATCTAATCAGTATTGCTAACAAAAAAGAGGGGTGCGTGTTTTGGTGCAAAGAGATTGGGCAATAAAAAATCGCTTGTTGGTGCTTTTGCTGGGTAATGGTATGGTGTCATTTGGGGGCTGGATTGATTATATCGTGATTTTGACCGTATCTGTGTTCACGTGGAAAGCTGATCAATATGACGTCGCTTTTATTGGAGCGGCAACATTATTACCTGGTATCGTTCTGTCTAAGCCAATTGGAATGTTGGTAAGTCACCGTTCTATGATCCATTGGTTGCGGGCGTCACTGCTGTTACGGGCACTCTGTACTGTCGGTTTATTGATGGCGACGAGTCTGCAAGGATTTATTATACTGGCAGTTATTCGAGCGATATTCAACAGTCTAGCCATGCCTGCAATTTCCGTTCTCAGTGCAAATTCGGTGCCTGAAAACGGACGGACTCGTTACTATTCTGTGCTTAACATGATCAATAGCGCGGCAAAGATGATAGGACCTGCTTTGGGGAGTGCTCTGTCTGTACTTTTATCAGATACCTATACTTTATTGTTTTCTGGATTTTTGACATTGCTAGGCTTTATGGTGTTTTGTTGTCTTGGTGCACAACCTGTCTCGTCACTCATGATAAAAACAGCGAATACCATAAAATCAAAGCAGAGGCTTTATGGGACAACTTGGTATGCCTATGTGGCGGTGATGTTTGTGTATTTTGCCATGATCTTTATGGTGAATAATCAGTTGCCGGTTATTCTTAGTGCAATGAAAATGAATAAACAGGCTCTTGGGACGCTGGTATCGGCTTCGGCAATCGGTAATTTTCTCTATGGATTTTGGAGTGTGAAACAATCAAAGCATAAACCCCTTACAGGCAAAATATCAGAGTTGTTAATGCCGGCAATGTCAACAATGATTGGTTTTGTCATGATCTCAGTGTGCTTTTTTTACTTTGATTTACTCCGTATTGAGACTTTATTGCTCTGTTTTTTCCTTATTGGAATGGTTAGCGCTTACTTTTCCATATCTTCTAATGTTTATCTGGTAAGCAATTTCAATGAACAGATTGGATTGGCTTCCGGATGGGTGCAGTCTATACAAAATTTAGCTATGTTGGTGGCGCCGTTTGTTGGAGCGTTTGTTTTAGGTCACACTTCGGCTGGAAAATTGTTCCTTCTTTCTGGATTGAGTGGATTATTCTGTTTATTGGCTATCAGGATATTGGTGAACCGTTCTTTGTTAATTGTTCGATCTCAATGATTGGCTCATCAATAAAACAAATGTTTTAAATCATTTTTCTGAGATTTAGAGGACGTGGAGATAATCCAACATAGAGCAGCTTTTTCAACGTTATAGATTCAATTTTTGATTTTTACTTAAACGCTCATATGTTTTTTTCGGGGCTTTGCCTTCTTGATACGGTTCCACTGTCTCGTAAACGCAATAGGGGGCATGGTTTTGAGCGACAATGTCATTTTTGTTTAACTCCGCTTTGCTACAAATAGTCAAACTTAAAAACTCAGCTGCCAATCCTTAATCAGCTTGACTTGAAGCAATAATGGAAACAGAAAACGAGGAGCTATAGTGTGAATTATCTTATATGCCGTAAAATATCATTCTTGGAGGTATGGTGATATCAGGTATGGGAAACTTTAGGCAGGGGGTATGTTAATTGTTGTGCTTTTGCTTAATCAGAAATCAACCACAAGATTGCTTTTTGTTTTTTCGGCTGGAGGTCTCTAAAATTTTTTAAAAGGGTGTGTTCTTTTTCGCTATAGGTTTCTTGATCACGGTGTGGGGTATTTTCTTTTGTTGAGATATCTTCTTTTGTAGCAATGTCTGCATAAAAAAAGCTTATAGGAACTTCCAGTTTTTGGGCGATTTTGAGTAAACATCCTACGCTTACACGATTTAAGCCTTTTTCGTATTTTTGGATTTGTTGGAAACTGACACCTAAATAGCTTCCTAATTCTTTTTGGGAAAGCCCTATTGAAATGCGTCTGTGGCGGATTCTTTTGCCTATCAAAATGTCGATAAAATGTGGATTTTTAGTTGGCACTTCAAGCCCCCCTCCGGTTGCGAGCGCCCTCGCATTGGTATTCCGGGAGTCTGAAAACACTGACTTGACTCAGCTTTTTGCTTTTAGTGCTCATCGCACCTGGACATAGCAAAATCTCCCGGAATTCCGGGATACCCGCAAAGCGGGATAAATTCATGTGTCAAGTCTTCGGGTTTTCAGTTCCCTATTGGTCGTCGCGTATATGACCAAACTTACAGTATTTATTCATAAGGCAATTTCAGGAGATTGGCAAGAAAAATCAAAATATTTTTGGATCTCAAGAATTATCCTCTTATGCTGTGAAAAAATGCTTTTTGAGGTTGATATCAGGCATATCAATTTCCGTATCTAGGTATGGGCGCGTGTGTGTTGAATATTTTAGGGGTGGGCTTGTTTGTAGCGCCTTTTGAAGCACTCTCCTTTGAGGGGGCGTGATCTGAAGCTTATATTTTAGAGGGATTAACGAATAATGTTGATTGTTGTGCTTTTGCTTAATCAGAAATCAACCACAAGATTGCTTTTTGTTTTTTCGCTTTGAGCTCTCTAAAATTTTTCAAAAGAGTGTGTTCTTTTTCGCTATATGTTTCTTGATTGTGGTGTGAGGTATTTTCTTTTGTGGGAAGATCTTCTTTTGTAGCAATATCTGCATAAAAAAAGTTTACGGGAACTTCTAGTTTTTGAGCGATTTTGAGTAAATACCCTACGCTTACACGATTTAAGCCTTTTTCGTATTTTGGATTTGTTGGAAACTGACACCTAAATGGCTTCCTAATTCTTTTTGGGAAAGCCCTATTGAAATGCGTCTGTGACGGATTCTTTTGCCTATCAAAATGTCGATAAAATGTGGATTTCTAGTTGGCACTTCAAGCCCCCCTCCGGTTGCGAGCGCCCTCGCATTGGTATTCCGGGAGTAACAAGTACTGAACCCTAGTCAGCTTTTTGCTTTTAGTGCTTAAAGCACTTGGACATAGCAAAAACTCCCGGAATCCCGGGATACCCACAAAAGTAGGCTCAATTGTACGCTAGGGTTTAGGGCTTGTCTTCCCTCTTGATCGCTGCGTAGACGACCAAAATTACACTTTAAGTGATAAAGTAATTTCAGGAGATTGGCAAGAAAAATGAAAATAATCTCAAAGGCTATAAGATTGGGTACTTTTTAAAAAGTGCGAAATATGGATTATAAATCGCGCTTTTACCTATCAGAATGTCGATAAAATATGGATTTTTAGTTGGCACTTCAAGCCCCCCTCCAGTTGCGAGCGCCCTCGCATTGGTATTCCGGGAGGTTGAAAATACTGAGCTCAGTCAGCCTTTTGCTTTTAGTGCGGAAACGCACCTGGACATAGCAAAATCTCCCGGAATTCTAAGGATATTCGCAAAAGTAGGCTCAATTGTACGTTAGGGTTTAGGGCTTGTCTTCCCTGTTGATCGCTGCGTAGACGATCAAAAATATTTTTAAATTTGTAAAGTAATTTCAGAAAATTGGCAAGAAAAATGAAAAATTTTCTATTCTGTTATACCGTAAAACGGCGCTATTTGAAGGAGGAGTGAAGAGCTTGAATATTCAGGATAGGGCTTGATTTGTTGAGCCTGGTGAAGTGCTGTCTTTTTTGGGGGGGTGGAGACTGTAAGGTACTAGGCAAAAAGCTGGGTTCGTTTTCAGAACAGTGTTTACAGTGCAGCGCGGGTGGTGATGTGGAAATTTTATTTGGCTGACTTCTGTAATAACGTAAAAGCGTTAAAACGTATATCCGTAAAATGATGCGGAGGATTTGTACTGTGTATGCTTTTATCATGGCGTGGAATGTGGTCAGAAAACTAGGGGACGCATTTGTGAATGGAGCGGGGAAAGCTGGGATGAAAAGGGGTGTTAAATGCATTTTCTGGAGAAGAGTATGTGGAGAATATTTGGAGGAAGGGCTTATTTGTCTTGTCTGATGAAACAGCATTTTTTGATATGTGGGATAGCCGTATGAAATAATCAGCAGGGGAAGCTGATAGACAAGAAATCAGATTTTTGCAGAGCAGTGTTTACAGAGCTGTGCGTGGGGTGAACCTTTCGTTGGTTGTTTTCTGTGAATGTGTAAAAGCGTAAAAATGTGAATCTGTAAAAGTGAAGAGGAGGATTTATGGATTTATGCATTGTGCGTGTTTTGGGGGCACGTTGGGTTTTTGCATGGATGGGGTGAGATAAATGGGGGGAGAACGAGAGCTTGTTAATCGAGGAGGGAAGCTGGAATGAAGAGTGCTGTAAGTTGTAAGTGTGTGATGGGAGAGAAAAAGGAGTGCGTGGAATGGGAGAGTGCCTATGGACAAGGGGGAGGGTGTGGATAAGAGGCGGGGTAGTGCAAAGGGATGGTGTGAGGGTGATAGAAGAGGGAGGTGAGGCTTTTATTAAAGGGTGTTGTGGTTTTGAAAGGGGGTGAGAATGGAGAAAATGCCCTGGAAAGTCTGGTGACGAGGGAAGTTAAAAGGGATGAGAGCAGGGCTCGAAAAAATAACTGGGAAAGGGAGCCGTGGTGGGGAAATGAAAAAAAACTTTCTCACCCCCAGTTGTTTTCAAAGGGGAGTGAGGGGCTTATCAAGAAGAAAAAAGCTAGTTTCTTTTCATAATCTTCCAAGTTTTTCCATCAGACATATACATAATCTTTTGACCTGTGGTTATCTTTTGTGTGCCGTGAGTGGTGTGAAGCGTAGAACTGAAAGCCGCTAGATGATCTATAAAGATTGATTTCCACTTAAATGAATCAGGAGATGGCAAAAAGATATTGGGTGCCCAAGAACGATTTTTTGAACGAATAACGACAAGCTCTTTTTGTTTCAAAACGTTAGAAATTGTTTCTGCAGACAGATCTTTCTCATTGGAAATGGGTATTTCTGGTTTAGTAGTAGGCGAGGCTAAACCTCCAAAGTCGCTTATACTTGTCATGCAAAAGTTGGATGTACATGATGTTTGGATGAAGTCAGAATCTTGACACTTTCCTTGATTAGAAGCTTTCAGACTCCCTTCGTGTAGCTTGTTTTGTTTTATGCCTTGAGGCTCAAAAAAAATCGAACTTTGTGGACTTAAATCATAACAGGAGGAGAGATGTCTCTTCCAACGAGAATGGTCTTCAACAAAACTTGAAGATTTACGGAGTTGTCCAAATGTATTTGGTACTTCTATGGTCCCAATATTCACTTTTTTACCCGTTATAAAATCGACTACTGTCGCTGTAACTAGATTTCCATTTTTTTCAACATATAATCGATATCTGCGTCCCATCTCCCATGGAAAGTTAATTTCACATCGTACTCCTGAACCTTCCTGAGTAAAATGCTTACATGTATTACCCTTCCATCCCGTTGCATTCCAGATAGAAAAATGAATGGTACGGCCGCTCCTGTTGAAAAAACCAATTTGTCCACTTTTTCCATTTTGGAATTCAAATTTATTTCCCCAGAAATAGATGGAGTTAGGCCCACCATCGTAATTTACTTGCTGGGTGAAAATAAATAGATCAAATGATGCATTTTTAAGCCATTCATGCTCTATAGTAATAACTTTGCCGGCAAAAATGGCATAGCTTGGTTTACTTATCAGAAGGAATAAAAGTATTAAAATAACCTTTTTTACAGTATGGTACATACTCAAATCCTCTATCTTAATAAAAATAGTGTAACTTTATAAGTATTAAATCATATATTCAATGATTTGTTAAGTAAAATTAGAGAAAATACTTTAATGTTTACTCTAAACTATATGCTGTAAAGACTACTTTGTTTAAAGTGTTTTTGCATGCTCCTTTTCTGCTGTTCAAATTTAAGTTTAATGGTGGAATTTAGGGGTGATGGTTTAAAAAGGGGAGTGATGATGGGGGGTATAAGAAAAGTTGCGGTTTTTATTTAAAATGATAGCGTATTTTTTTTCTCCCTCTTGCTATGAGGCTTGTAGAAACCCATATTCTTTTTAGCACTATGGTTCTTCTTCATGCTGCTTTTTTCGCGGTGTTTTTTAGAGGCTGGATAATCCTTTCTGGATGTTTCTTTTGTGGAATATTGGAGAGGTTAAAGTGTGGTGATGGCTTGAGATTTAAGGAAAAAAAATGAACTTGGAAAAATATAGCGAACGCGTGCAGGGTTTTTTACAATCAGCACAAAATAGCGCTCTTGCTTCTGATCATCAGCAGTTTTTGCCGGAGCATTTCCTGAAAGTGTTGTTAGACGATTCTCAAGGATTGGCTGCATCGCTTATCCAAAACGCTGGTGGTGATCTTACTCTTATTCAAAAGGCGCTAAAAGAAGCACTTGATGCTTTGCCTAAAGTGCAGGGGGGAAATGGACAGCTCTATCTTTCGCAGCCATTGGCAAAAGTTTTCGCGCTGGCTGAGGATATTGCGAAAAAAGCCGGTGATCAGTTTGTGACCGTGGAGCGCATGTTGCAAGCGCTGATCATGGAAAAGACCGCAAAAACAGCCGATATTTTAACAAGTGGAGGATTGACCCCGCAAGCGCTTAATCGGGCAATTAATGCGCTGCGGAAAGGAAAAACAGCAACAAGCCCCCATGCTGAAGGACAATATGATGCCTTGCAAAAATATGCCCGGGATCTCACAAAAGATGCCCGTGAAGGAAAACTCGACCCTGTGATTGGGCGAGAAGAAGAAATCCGCCGCACTATTCAGGTGCTTTCACGGCGTACCAAAAATAATCCCGTGTTGATTGGTGAGCCTGGGGTGGGGAAAACAGCTATCGTGGAAGGGTTGGCATTGCGCATTGTTAATGGCGATGTACCTGAAACTTTGCGTGATAAACAGCTTCATGCGTTGGATATGGGAGCGCTTATCGCTGGTGCAAAATATCGTGGGGAATTCGAAGAGCGCCTTAAAGCGGTGCTGGCAGAGGTGCAAGCTGAAAATGGTCAGATCATTTTGTTTATCGATGAATTGCATAATCTTGTTGGCGCTGGAAAATCTGATGGTCCTATGGATGCTTCTAACTTGTTAAAACCTGCTCTTGCACGCGGAGAACTTCATTGTGTGGGCGCTACTACGCTCGATGAATATCGAAAATATGTCGAAAAAGATGCTGCTCTTGCACGCCGCTTCCAACCTGTCTTTGTACCTGAACCCTCTTTGGAAGATACTATTTCTATTTTGCGCGGTATTAAGGAAAAATATGAACAACATCACAAAGTGCGCTTGGCTGATAGTGCTTTGATTGCGGCGGCGCGTTTGTCTAACCGCTATATTACGGATCGCTTCTTGCCGGATAAAGCTATTGACCTTATCGATGAAGCGGCGGCGCGTTTGCGCATGCAGGTCGATTCAAAGCCGGAAGAACTCGATGCTGTTGATCGGCGTATTTTACAGTTGAAGATCGAACGGGAAGCTTTGAAAACAGATGTCGAGCCAACAGCAAAAGAACGTTTGAAAAATGTGCAGGAGGAACTGAAAACATTGGAACAACAGTCCGCTGAGATGACAAGTGCTTGGCAGGCTGAGAAACAAAAATTAGGGCATGCTGCTGATTTGAAAAAACAACTCGAAGAAGCCCGTAATGCTTTGGCTATTGCACAACGTGATGGACAATTCCAACGCGCTGGAGAGCTCGCTTATAGCGTTATCCCTGAACTCGAAAAACAATTGAGTATTGCGGAAAATGATGACCAACAAAATCATCTCGTTGAAGAGACGGTTACTGCTGAACATGTGGCGCGGATTGTTTCACGCTGGACCGGTATTCCTGTTGATCGAATGCTGGAGGCAGAACGGGAGGCGCTGTTGCGGATGGAAGATGAAATTAGCAAACGTGTGATTGGTCAGGGAGAGGCTGTTCAAGCTGTTTCTCGTGCTGTACGTCGTGCGCGTGCAGGGTTGCAAGATCCCAATCGTCCGCTTGGCTCTTTCATGTTTTTGGGTCCTACTGGTGTGGGGAAAACCGAATTAACCAAAGCTCTTGCCGCTTTTCTTTTCCAAGATTCCAATGCCATGTTGCGCATCGATATGTCGGAATATATGGAAAAACATGCTGGGGCGCGGCTGATTGGGGCACCTCCTGGATATGTTGGATATGAAGAGGGTGGGGTGCTGACGGAGGCTGTACGTAGAAGACCTTACCAGGTCATTCTGTTTGACGAAATTGAAAAAGCACACCCTGATATTTTTAATCTCTTGTTGCAAGTGTTGGATGAGGGACGCTTGACTGATAGTCAAGGACGTACCGTTGATTTTCGCAATACCTTGCTGATTATGACTTCTAATCTTGGTGCTGAGTTTTTAACTGCTTTGCCTGAAGGACAAGCAACAGATCAGGCAAAAAATGATGTTATGAATGTCGTTAAAGCGGCTTTCCGTCCTGAATTTTTAAACCGTATTGATGAGATTATTCTCTTTCAAAGGCTGCAACGTCACGATATGGAAGCTATCGTCGATATTCAGATAGAACATTTGCAAAATTTGCTCAATGAACGCAAAATAACTTTGCAAATCGAGCCAGAGGTGAGAAAATTTCTTGCCGATAAGGGCTATGATCCGCTCTATGGTGCGCGTCCGCTTAAACGGATTATTCAAAAAGAAATTCAAGATCCACTGGCGGAAAATATCTTATTTGGAAAAATTCACGATGAGACAACGGTGAAAATTACAAAACAAGGAGATCGGTTGGAATTTTTGCCTGAAGATTAAGTTTGGAAAAATTCATGGTATAAAGGGCGGTGATAATCCTATTATGTGATAAACACCGCTCTTTGAAGCGTGCTGATTTAGAAAAATCACGATGAGACAAGCGGTATTTTATTGCAAAGCAAAGGGAGTGGCTGGTGTTTTTGCATGTTAAATCAGCGTTTTCGAATATCGTAGGATTCTTTTACTTCTGTTTGTCGTGAAAACTATTTTCTTGCAATGTTATAAGTGAAGTCACAAACGGGATTGCTTTATTGCTTTGTGCGTAAAAACGTTAAAGAGAAATGCCGTTTATCCGCCGTAAAACATTGCTCTTTGAAGGGGCTGTGTGTGTTGGTTTGAATGTGACTTAAGGGGGATATGAATGGAATAATGTTGATCGTTGCGCTTTTGCTTAATCAGAAATTAGCCACAAGATTGCTTTTTGTTTTTTCGCTTCGAGCTCTCTAAAGTTTCTCAACAGAGTGTGTTCTTTTTCGCTATAGGTTTCTTGATTGTGGTGTAAGAGGGTTTCTTTTGTGGGAAGATCTTCTTTTGTGGCAATGTCTGCATAAAAAAAGTTCATAGGAACTTCTAGTTTTTGAGCGATTTCTAGTAAACATTTGGCACTTACACGGTTTAAGCCTTTTTCGTATTTTTGGATTTGTTGGAAACTGACACCTAAATGGCTTCCTAATTCTTTTTGGGAAAGCCTTATTGAAATGCGTCTGTGGCGGATTCTTTTGCCTATCAAAATGTCGATAAAATGTGGATTTTTAGTTGGCACTTCAAGCCC
>NZ_JBHIND010000053.1:0-2951 GCF_042194695.1 Bartonella sp. CM86QHHN | reverse complement strand
TTCAGTTTGAAAAGAGCAACAGCGGTGCTTCCTTGGGGGTTGGAATTGCAAGCGCCAAAGATACCGGCGATCAATGGGAAAATACTTCCACACAATCACACATCACGGCACGCCAAGATGTGCAGATTACTGCTGACAATGATGTAAATATGCAAGCAGCCATTGTTTCGGCGGATCGTGATGTCAACATTGATGCCGGCAATAATATCACCCTATCAGAAAGCTATGATACCTCTAACGCAAAAGAAAAGCATGAAAAGTCTTTTGCTGGTGTGACAACTTCCGTTGATATCGGTGTCCTTGGCACGGTACAAGGACTAAAAGATGCCGCAGATCACATGAATAATAAGGATGGTAACAATACAGTTATTAATGGCATACTGACTGGCATGAAAATCAGTCATCTTTATAGTAAAGGCAAAACCTTTGTTAATTGGCTGACTGGCAATACGGGGGAAAAGGGGAACGTAACCAAAGGACTGAGTAGCTCATTAGGAGGATTGGGGGGCTCCACCAAGGATGCTCTTGCCAATATGGCTGGTGCATCTGGCAGTGTAACCGTGGGCTTTAAAACTGAGAAAACAGAAGCCTCTTCTCAAGTCTCCACAGCGGTGACAGATAGCATAGAAGGCGGACGCGCTGTTAACATGCAAGCCCACAAAGGCAGCATTCATGGTGTTGGCGCTGATATTATCGCTGGTACCAATCCAATCTATGTGCTGGAAAATGATGCACAGAGCGGAAAGATCACCATGGAAGCAGGTAAAGATATCATCTTTGAAAGTGCACAAAACACGCAAAGCACACAAAACAGCAGTGAAAGTGCTTCAATGAGTGTTGGCACCGGTTATGGCACGGGTGGCGCAGGGGCAACGGGCAGTGCTGCTTTTAGTCAAGGGGAAGGTTCCAGTGAGGAAGTTCAACACAAAAACAGCCATATTATAGGCACCGGCACTGTTCATACCACGAGTGGGGCAAACACCACATTGGCAGGCGCCGTGGTTTCTGGAGAGCGTGTAGAAATGGAAGTAGGGGGTGATTTTGCCATTACCAGCCGCAGTGATACGGGACAAACTTCCAGTAAGCAAAACTCTGTTTCTGTTGGGTTTGGTGCTGGACAAACGGGTGGTGGGGGGGCCATGAGCGCCTCTTTCCAAAAGGATCAATCCTCTAGTGATTATCATAGTGTTGTGGAGCAATCAGGCATCAAAGCGGGTGATGGCGGCTTTAATATCATAGTTAAAGACAAAACAACGCTGACCGGAGGTATTATTGAAAGCACAGCCTCGGCGGACAAAAACAGCCTGACCACAGGAAGCATTAGCACCAGTGATATCAGCAACAGTGCCCATGCTAAAGCCAGCAGCCATGGGTTTAGCCTTTCTGGGAATGACACGATAAAGAACATTGCCAAGAATGTTTTAAATCACGGCAAAGCCAAGGATGCAGCAGAAGGGGAAACCAAATCTGCTATCAGCGATGGGACTATCATTCTTACTGATACAACTGGACAGAGGGCGATGGGGCAAGATGCTGGACAAATCATTGGCTCTCTCAACCGCAACACCGCAGCAGCCCACCAAGCTGTAGGACAGCTAGATGTCGCACCGCTTGAGGATATATTGCGTAATCGTTTAGGTATGAGAAATAAATGGGTAGATGAATGGTTTGATATATGGGATGGGGTTCGTAAAATGNTATAAAAGGCAGTGATGGAAAATATATCACTCTGTATCACTTTTTAAAGCCAGAGGAAGAAAAGCATTTACAAAAAGGCCCTAATGGTGCTGTTTATATGTTCTACAATGGCATTTTTAATTCACCAGATGAAGCAGCCGGTAATGCTGTCCAATTGGCTGTTAATAAAAATGGTCCCCTTTATTTTACATACTTTCCCCAAGCTGACGATGTGCTGGTAGAATTAGGGGTAGCATTTTATCAAAAGTTTTTTGAAGGGGGCTCTTGGGGGTTGACCAATTCAACCAAAAAGTTCCAAGATTTTATCTATCGTTATGGCAATGACAATGCTATTGTTAGTGGGCATAGCCGGGGTACCTTAACAATACGCAATGGAGCAAATGACTTGCAAGAACATGGTATCCACAGTGTAGCCAAGAAAACAGACTTCTATCTTGTTGGAGCGGCTGCTCACATGCAATCGATGGCCAATACAGTAGATTATCTAAGCGATGGCGAAAAAAATTATATCTACACACAAGGTCATATGTTAGACCCCATTAGTACAGTGATTGGTTACAATTGGCCTACGGCTTATAAGGCACCTTTAAATCTAGATTTTTCACTTTTGGAGAAAGGTATAAAAAATCCTTTTTATATGACGATATTTGCAGCAAACAGTTTATTTACTATAGCAACTAATCCAATCAGAGAGATGGGGAGAGCGGTCTTGGGCCTTAACCCGAGCCCCCATAATTGTTATGCTGATGCGAGTCGTGAGTGTCAAATTAATTATGGTTCATTTGATTTTAAAAAACTTTATTCAACGAGAACAGGGAACAAAAAATGAAAATGTTTTTTAATTTATTAAGCCTGCTCATTTTGTTAACGGTTGCTGGATGTGACATTGAAAACATTGATAAACCTCCTCGAGGAGAGACGGCTGTGTGGGAGAAGCTAGGAGCAGATTCTACGGAGGTAGGAAAAGCATTGCTAGAATGTGGTTTGCCACACCTTAATTATCTTGAGGATGAAGTTCAAAAGTTAAGCAACAATGAGAATGCAACGATTGATGCTTGCATGATCCAAGCAGGATTCCATTATAAAGGGAGAGCTAGCTGGTGTTCTCCTTTTAACGGTAGAGACCTCCCCATTTGTCAGCCTGGTGCTGTCATCCCGAAGAGAAGTGTCGCAAAGCGCTTAAACAGCCCGTTTTGTAGAAGGTATAAAAACGCGGATGAATGCAAGCCTTAAGTTTTGTTTGTGATGACCGA
>NZ_JBHIND010000047.1:0-1644 GCF_042194695.1 Bartonella sp. CM86QHHN | reverse complement strand
CTCTTCAACAAAAGACGACATTCCTTTCTAGCAACACAAACCAACTTTTAACACCAGCGTGATTCACGCCACGGGTGAATTACATCTAAAATGAAGGGGAATAAACATGCCACACCGCTCACCTACTATCACGCAACCAGCTATTGCTCGTGCTTTAAGAGAAGCTAAAAAACAAGGATGTGAACTCATAGAAATCAAACCTACAGGGGAATTATTAATTCATATCAATAAAACCATAACACCAACAACGATAGATAATACTTATAGCATTGACGATTTTCCACCGCTTGAAAACGAGCAAGAAGACTACGAGACCAGCAAAAGCTGCCCCTCTGTCGACGGTATAAAGTTTTAGCCATGCCAAAACGCCGTCCACCGCATCTTGTTCGTGAACGTACACGCCATGGTAAAGTTATATGGTATGTACGTATTGGTCATGGACCACGGTTTCGGATTGAAGGAACCTATGGAACGCAAGAGTTTGTTGACAATTATACGCTGGCTATTAAACAAGCGCAAAATGGCTCCTCCAAAACAAAGAGGCGTACCAGACTCACAGAAGGGTCTTTCGATTGGTTATTGCATCAGTATTTACAAAGCATGCAATGGCATAATCAATCAGAATCTACTAAAAAAGTTAAATATCGAATTCTGAATAATGTTTCTAAACATATCGGTGATCGTGCATATAAAAGCATAAACAAACAACACATTCTTGAAGCCGTAGATAGAAGGCGAGAGACCCCCGCGGCGGCAAAACATTTTTTGACCTCTTTAAACGGTCTCTTTAATTGGGCGGTTGATAATGCCCTTTTAAATAGAAATCCTGCCTTTAATATAAAAGCACCAAAATCTTTAAACAGTGAGGGATTACTGCCATGGCTAGAAGAGGACATAGACAAATATTATCACCGTTGGTCACATGGTACACATGAACGCGTCTGGATTGATGTTCTTCTTTATACAGGCTTGCGTCGTGGTGATGCCGTTCGTATCGGCTGGAAAGACGTCAAAGATAATATCATTTATCTCAAAACAGAAAAGAGCCAATTTAAAACAGATGTTTTTCTCCCGATTTTGCCAGAACTAGAGGAAACCCTTAAAATTGGTCCTATAGGTAATGAAACATTCATTTGTGGTAAAGGTGGAAATAAGCTTGTCAAAGAAAGTTTTGGCAACCTCTTTCGTGAAGCATGTAATGCAGCAGGTATTAAAAAATCAGCGCACGGATTGCGAAAATTAGCAGCAACACGTGCAGCCAATGCTGGTGCGACAGTTTCGCAAATGAAAGCGCTTTTTGGCTGGACAGAAGATAAAATGGCATCCCTTTATACCAAAACAGCTGATAGAAAACGCCTTGCAATAGAAGCAATCAAAAAGCTACAAAAAGGTTCGGGATAGACATAAAAATAAGTTAAAAGAATCAAAGGAATCAAAACTCCCGAACTTTTATATAATCTATTGATTTTATATAAATATAATGGTCCCACCCCCTCCGCCACAGCACTTTTATCATGCTATAATG
Organism: Bartonella sp. CM86QHHN; assembly: GCF_042194695.1. Lineage (NCBI taxonomy): Bacteria > Pseudomonadati > Pseudomonadota > Alphaproteobacteria > Hyphomicrobiales > Bartonellaceae > Bartonella > Bartonella sp. CM86QHHN. Next base: position 119 of record NZ_JBHIND010000047.1, on the reverse strand, counting down.
TAGCTTGCCAGCAGGTTTTGTATATTTTGCCTTGTAGCTTGTAGCTTGCCAGCAGGTTTTGTATATTTTGCCACTAGGTTTTGTACCAATTTATTTTTTCTCAAAGAGTTTTAAAGATG
>NZ_JBHIND010000004.1:0-1852 GCF_042194695.1 Bartonella sp. CM86QHHN | reverse complement strand
CGGGGATTTTGAACTGTACATTTCCCTCTCTAGACACAATACGCCTAAGTACAGCAATGTCATTAAATACGATTTGCTACACTTTGTCAACACAAAAATAACACATATTGATACATTTGAAAAGAATCGGTTAGGTAGTGTTAATTATTATAATTTAAGGATTAAATAATGAAGTCACTATCCATAACGCTCATAGTAATATTTATAGCTTTCTTTTCGATATCAGTGTTATCAAGATACACTAGTGTAGATAGTTTAGAACAATACGATAAACTTTACGAAAAATATGTAAGTGAAAATTATCAAAACTCAGAATATCATCAAAAATTAGCAAAGGCAAAAGAATCGGTGGAGTATTTAAAAACATTTATGGGAAGTACTGTAGACATCCCCAATGACAAAAGTCCATTTTGGAAGCATTTAATAACACTACCTAGCAATCCTCCGGAATTTAATATTTTAAAACATTATCACATAGTGCTTGTTTTTTGTGGTCGTTTTGCTGATTTATTACAAGGTGATAAAAGTATGCCCACACTTACCTTTAACGACTTGCAAACAAAACTTAAGAAATACGGTAGTATTTTTAATGACTGGGATACTATAGAAACTATTTTATTTAAAGCAAAATTTGAAACACATTTTAATGATCCAATGTTTGAATACGCAGAAAAATTTTTGAATTCTCCAAATGGCATTAGCAGAAAAGAACAAACTATTCGTACAGAGCATATGATACTAGGACACGAAAGCGTTCGTTTACAAAATACAGTGAATATGTGCTCTATTGCTATAAGTGTATATAGAGAAATGATGCCCAAAGAAGATATAAGACCCCCAGTAAGATATGGCTCTTTTGAAAAATGGAAGCGATATTTAAAAATTTTTTAAACTAGCGATTAAATACTTATGAAGCACATTAAGAGCAACACGCAGCGAATTCACAAGATGTGGTAACATTTGATCTTCTATCACGAGGTACTGTAGCGCAGCATGAAGATTATACTGTCTATAGAGGCATTGGGCTTCTTTTAGTGCCTCTTGCGTGTTTATAAACTGCTCTGTTGCAAATGCTACCCATTTATCTCTTGCTTTGTCATCAGTANTAGATATTGTTGCGCGGCATCATATTGCTCTTGAGTAAGCACGCCTTTTAAACAAAGTCGCCCTATATAAGTACCAGAAAGTGGATTTTTTGCCTCCTGTAGCGTTAAACCGAAGCGCTTTGCACGTATCTCTATTGCCAATTTATCAACGGCTTCACGCGGTGCTTTTGCACGTGATATACGTCCGTTTGGTTCTCTTAGCTGCCCTGCTATTTTAGGGCGTCCCCTCTTTTTGTTTTTTTTCACTTATGTCCTCAGATGTCTGTTTAATATCTTGCCAAATTCTCTCTGATCTTGACCATGAAATTCGATTTAAAAAGAACAATAAAACCACTAAAATGCATATTACAGCAGCAACACCTAACTTAAGTTTTAAGTGACTTTGATCCCAAGAAAGTTTTAAGAGCAGAATGAAAAGTGTACTCAATAAAGCACCCATCACTATACTGTAATAACTCATTGATGTAGATGACATACAATCTCTTAACAGCTCTATATCATTCTCTGTAAGCATATAAACGGGTTCAGATTCTTCTGTACTAACCCTAGACTTCTTTTTACTATCCATTAAAGCACCTTCTGTTTAAAAAGGAACGCTATCATTCATAACGGTATGAGATGTATCAAGAGGCTTGTGAAAGCTTCTGTCATAAGGAGATGACTGCTCTTGATTATCATCATTTTTGCCATCTAAAAGCTTTAACTCGCCTTTGTACTGAGGCAATATGACTTCTGTTACATAGCGA
>NZ_JBHIND010000079.1:0-3287 GCF_042194695.1 Bartonella sp. CM86QHHN | reverse complement strand
CTTGTTCAAGAGCCCCCTTTCCGCCCCTATATTCCAGCAGAATGGCGCATCAAGAGCGTTAAGCACAAACTTGATAAAACGGGTGGTTACACCACAAAAATAGAGTGCGAACTTTTTGATAAAGCGCAAGAAGATGCGGCTGGAAACGTTGCAAACACCACACCAGACAAGGACGATACCCTTGATCCAAACGCTCCACCAAACGCATGCGACGAAGGTGAAGGCGTTATCCATATGGATGAAGAAGATAGATAAGTCAAATTAGCAAAAATATCAAAAAATTATCAGAAGCAACTTGACAATGTGGCAACAATATGAATAATCGAATCAGGTGCCTCAAAAACACCTTAAAACATCTAGCGGATTGGTTGCCGAAATAATCAATCTTCTGAACATTAAAGATTTTGACTCATTATATGCCGTGGCATATAAAGGTCTTGTCGGGTGTGGTTATGCTATACAATACCCTTTTGGGAAAGGCATAACGACGGACTAGATGCCGTGTTTTTGAGCACCCGGCACTCTCTATTGAGTGTCAATCAAAAACTTTAACATCTAGGAGTTCATCATGAACACTCTTATAAAAATATCAGAACAAATAATTGGACAGGAAACAGTTCAAACTGTTAACGCTCGCGAATTACACGCATTTTTAGAAGTAAAAACCAGTTTTAAAGATTGGATTATCAGACGTATTCAAGATTGTAAATTTAAAGAAGAGCATGACTTTTGCTCTTTTTTGAGCGAAAGTTCAGGTGGACGTCCTTCTAAAGATTATGCTCTCACCTTAGACATGGCTAAACATCTTTCGATGATAGAGCGTAATGATAAAGGGCATGAAGCACGTCAATACTTTATCAAATGTGAACGGCTTTTGAAACAAGTAGCAACACCGCAGATAGCCGCTCCACAAGTTGATTATTCCAAACCCGAAGCATTACTTGGTGTTTTGAACCATTTACAAAGTCAAATTGAGCAGAAAGATCATGTTATCGCTGAATTAGCACCAAAAGCAAAAGCACTTGATGGTTTAAAGCGTTCTGATGGTTTGTTCGGTTTGATAGAAGCAGCAAAGATGCTTGAAGTACGACCAAAGGACTTAACCGATTACTTGCGTAAACATGACTGGGTGTATCGACGGGCTCCAGGGACGCCTCTGTTACCTTATCAAGATAAGATCAAGAAAGGATTCATGGACTGTCCTGCTATCACCATTCAAAGACCGGATGGTACAGAAAAGGTGCTCCCTTCAACAAAAATCACCTCCAGAGGATTGGCATGTTTGAGAGAACAAATCTTTGGAGGTGTGCAATGAATAGCAGTGTCGATTTTTTGTGCGATTTGTGGATAGCTTTATATCAGTTTTCTAATGATGAAAATATTAATGAAAAAGAGTGTACAGCTCTGATTAACATCATGAGTTTGGTAGAAAAAGCTTTGATTTTCAAACTTCAAGATGAGGTGCCAAATATACTTAAAATCTTAACAGTTCTAACAGATTTTGGCGATTCAGAGTTTCCTACAGTTATGTTACCTTTATTGCGAGCTTACGAATCAGATTTAGAGAGCCCCATTAAAAAGGTTGCTTAATTAAAAAAACAGAACTCCCTTCCCCATCTTTAAAGGTGGGGAGGGGTTAATACACTAAAGTTATACGTGTGGAACTGGTCGTTCAAGAGGCTGTACAGCCAAACGAAACCCCATGGTACGCAGTAAAGCATTCAAGCTGCGGAACTCTGGATTACCTTTCTCTGAAAGTGTACGGTAAAGTTGTGTTGGGTTCAAGTTGGCTGCTTTAGCTACAGCTTGAACACCACCATAAGCTTTGGCCATTTGGCGTAGAGTTACAAGCAGCTCACCCTGATCACCATCTGCTAGGATTGCATCAAGGGTCGCTGCTGCCAACTCAGGATCATCACGGAATATTTCTGCCATTGCATCATCATGGTTACGGTCTTTCATTTTTGCACTCCTTTAATCTTCACGGTTTTGCCAATCACGCCAGCAAGCACATGCACGAGTGATATCAGTCTCTTGTGTTTTTTTGCTGCCACCGCATAATAGCAACAATACGGTCTTTCCAGATTGGACATAATAAACTCGGTAGCCAGGACCAACATTAATACGCAATTCATGAACACCCTCACGAAGCGGCTTGAAATCGCCAAAGTTTCCCTGCTCTAAACGATTAAGGCGGCGAATAATTGCAGTTTTAGCCTGCATATCACGGAGCTTTCGCAGCCAATCAGCTATCAAGTCTTTGCCATCAGAAGTAAGGTAGTGACGTATTTCAAACATGATGTTATATTCGTTTATAAACGAATATTTGTCAAGAGAAAAATTAAAAGTTGAGAAAAAATCTTCTTTTGTTCCAATGAAAAAGCGACATGAAGCTTAACCAAGCTATCTTTCCGAATGAGAAAGATGTCAATTTTTTAATCCAGCTCTGCTTTTTGCGGAGCTTTTTTTATGGAGAATCATATGCGAAAAATATCATCAGAAGGACTAGCACTTATTAAACAATGGGAAGGTTTGCGTTTGAACGCCTATAAAGATGCCATTGGGGTGTGGACAATAGGTTATGGACATACAAACAGTGCTGGAAAGCCTTTTATTTACGAAGGCATGACAATCACTGAAAAGCAAGCAGAAGAACTTCTTTGCCAAGATTTAAGACAATTTGAAAATGTCGTTGAACGCGCTGTTACAGTTTCATTAACAGATGAACAATTCGCGGCGTTAGTGTCGTTTTGCTATAATGTAGGAACAGGAGCCTTTTGTAACTCGACACTGTTAAAAAAGCTCAATCAAGGTGAATATGAAGCTGTCCCTGCCGAGCTACAGAAATGGACCAAAGCAGGCGGGAAGCGTCTTGAAGGTCTCGCACACCGGCGTGCGGCAGAAATAGGCTTATGGGCAAAAGGGGCTTATGTTTCCTCCAATTATCAAACAGTAGAAACGCAAGCACCAACAGGGCTTTTCAAAGCCGAAGCCCTTGCACCGATTATTGGTTCTTTTTCTGGGCTTGGAGGCTTATTAGCAGGAAATGGACCAATCCAATGGGCTTTGGCCACCATTATGATTTTAGCCGCATGTGCTGGTATTTTCTTTGTTGCTAAACGCTTTCAGGAGCATCGTCTATGATCTTATGGATGAAAAGAAATCTGATGATAACAGGCGCGGCTTTAGTCGCTTTTTTTATTGCATTAGCAAGAGCTTTTACTCTTGGGAAAAAAGCAGAGCAACAAAAGCAAACAGAAAAAGCTTTAAAAGCAGCCAAAACACGT
>NZ_JBHIND010000030.1:0-5882 GCF_042194695.1 Bartonella sp. CM86QHHN | reverse complement strand
TTCTCATGTTTTTAGTCCATAATTTTACCAATTGGTCTATTTACCTAAAATTTGACCGTACAGAGCGTTTTATATTACAGATATGGTTTTCATCGTAAAATCTTTAAATCGCTTTGTACGGTACCTTTTTGTCGATTTAAATGTACGTCTAATCGTAAAATGATCAGCACTTTTCACTAGTTTGCTGTGAACCAAAGCGTTTCATTATCCCACCAATGCCATTTAAAGTTTCTTCAAGCTCTTGCTTGTGAACAAGCGTTATAGGCGTTGAATGCTCTTTCCCTGCTTGTTCTTTCAACTCCTTTTCACGGAATCTCAAAACAGCATTGCGTACAAAATTGGCTTTTCTCAAAAGATCGTTTTCTAAATCACGACACAACCTGACAAGTTCTCGTGTGCTCGGAAAAAACGTATCGGATAAACAATTTATTTCATCACATAAAATCCGTTTGACCACTGTCATCAGTGACCATGCAGAGACATTTTCCAAAACCATTCCATAGGTCAACGCCATTCCCTCATGGTCTGATTGTTGTGCTATTTTCAAACCACACGACAGCATGCGAATAGCTTTTGCTATATCCTCTTTACCTGCTTTCACGGCGAAGAGCTCTTGCAATTGATCACCAGCCTCTAAAGCAATCGATTCCTGCTGTTTCGTTAATTGGCTGCCATCCTTCAAAACAAACGGACCGCTCGGAGGTATCATCGCATGAATGTGTTTCAAAATACCCTCGATTTCCGATATCAAGGAGACTGTCTGCGATACGCTCCCCAATGCTTTTTTGCTTTTGAGTGTAATTTCCATTGTTTCCACCATTGTTGTTCGTGTTTTTTGTTTTTTCTAAAACCTCGATAGCCTTTCGTACCCAGTTACGCCATGTTGCTTGCCAATCGGTTTTGGTTGCATTTGCTCCGGCTTTTGAACGCCAATAATCTCGAAATTTTGCGATTTCGACTTTCACGCGCTCTGGAGGCAAGCCCTCTGCAATGGCAAAATCGTAATCCGGTTCAAAATCCGTAGGCAATCGACAACCGCGATTAGCTTGCGCTCGTTTTGCTTTTTTGGGAACGTTCTCTTGCTCGTGAATGGAAGGTTGGTTGTCTGATGATGTTGTGATTTGCTCTGATGTGGTCTCAACAGCAGCAACCTCTGTTGGCTCGTCAACCTGTTCGTTTGTTTCTAAACTTTCAGAACCAATTTCTTTTTTTGCTAAAACGTTAGTTTTAGTTTTTTTATTATATATGTTATTGTCTATGTTAATGTGTTTCATCATGACATCATCATGGTCTTTTGATGAGTCATCTTTATGTTTTTTTCTCTTAGTATTCGCAGCTTTTATAGCTTTTTCTGAAAGTTTATTTAAATTCTCATTGCAATTTTTTAATTCTTCTTCAACATCGAGATTCCATAAACGACCATCTTCTAAACGAATGATGTATCCCTCTTCTAGCAAAACATTCAATGCTGTCTCAAATTTCTTTACTGAATAACCAGTGTAATGAGATAAAACTTTAATATTACAAAAAAGAGGTTCACCAGTACGAAGCATGCGAAATCGCAATCTCATATAGATATTACCTTCTACAGGAGGTAAATAATCGACGACCACCGCCCATTTATCGGCAAACAGTCTCGTCCATGGTATTTTACTGGACATGTATATCCCCTTCTTTCATTAAATATAAAATTGCTAAAGCATCTGCTTCGTTGTCATCTTTAGGCACATGTCCTTTTGCACATACCGCCTTAATCATTTCTTCTTTTGAAGCATTTCCTTTGCCTGTCGTTGCTTTCTTAATGGTAGCAATAGGAATGCCTTCATATGGTATCTGATGATGTTCACACCACGCTGTTAAGGTTGCTAGAAAGCCTCCGTAAATATGAGAAGCGTCTGTACCCACATGCCGGCGCACCTCTTCAAAATATACCGCGTCAATTTCATCAACAGATCTCTTTAGTTCAGTAAGCCACCGTTTAAAGCGTAAATAACGCATACCACCGCCTTCAAAACGGCGTGATTGAAAATCTTCTGTATCGCTTGTTATGTGACCATCCGCACCGCATATTGCCCAGCCTGTCTTGGTCCCTAGATCAAGATATAAAATGGTTTGTGCGTTAGTGATCATAATCCCCCCTTAAGGCTCTACGTATTTATATGTGTGTTATGACAGAACGTGTTGTGATTGCTTGTCCTGAAAAAATGTTTTTGAAAAAGTATCCTCCCAACGATTCTAAAAAAGTGGGGGGAGTTATGATACAAGAATGGATAAAGATATTTCTTACAGGTTTCCTGTCATTTATCGGATCTCTTTCAGTAGCGCTTATTTTAAGAAATAAAGACCGTAAAGAAGCCGCTAAAATCCGCAAAGATGATTTAGAAACAGCTGCAAAAAAACGAGAAGAAGATAGAGAATGGATAAGCAAGCAATTTGCAGAAAGCCAAGAACAGACGATAGTCCTTAAAGAGCAAGCAATATCGACAAAAGATCTTGCCAAATGGTCAGAAGAACATATTAAAATTTTGTTAGATAACAAAAGAGTAGAGGATTTAGGAACGCCACCTTCTATATATATAACTGGACCCCACTTGCCAACAAAAGGCAAGTGGACGCTTCTTTGTTTAAAGATAAAAAACAATGCACAAACTGTCATCCACGTTTTAAATATAAAGCTAAAAGATGGTTCTCGCTTTATTCTTGGATATGGCATTAGATACAAACCGGAAATAAGATTGCGGCAAATGCAATCACCATATGTTAATCCTGATGCCAGACCAACGTCACACACAATATCATCCGGATACTGTGAGAAAGCAAAGGATTTTCGAACGGGACAAGAAATCGATGTTAATATTTCTATAGCTCCCTCAGAAGATAAGTACACAGGAATCCTTATTTTTGTAGCTGCGCGTGAAGAAGATATAAAAGCCCAAGTTACTTTAATCATTACTCATACATCCCCATTGAAACCAGAAACAACAATGACTGTAACGACACAAACCGACCTCATAGACTTTAAAAAATTGGATTAACTCAGATTCAGACACACACTGCATGCATCATCTATTAATTCAATTTCTTCTTTTCTTTTTTCGATGAGTTTATCCCTTAAGAAATCAAGCTTACTTTTGACTAAGGCTGTAAACAAGATCAGCTCATTTAAGCGATAAAAAGATGACAACTCTTGAGAAAAATAATTATCAAACCAAGTTGTAAAAGCTTGCGTAAACACAGATGTAGTTTGACACTAGGTTTTGTACTAAGTGGGAAAAGGTGGGATTAGGTAGGAATACGTGGTAATTTGTTGTTTTTATGTATAAAATTTAGCATTCAATGCGCGTTTTGTCAAAATAGATTTTGACACCTAAAATTGTAAAAAAGAGCGAAAAAGAGTGAAAATCAGAAAAAAGTGCGTTTTCATGGTAAAAATGAAAGAAGGTTTTGAAAGGTCTTTGAAAACCCTGTGAAAAATTTTGAAAAGTCTGTGAAAGCCCAGAAAACCGCCTTTGAAGACCCTGTGAAAAAAATCAATCCAAAAGTTCAATTGACTCCAAAATCAGCCAAAAATAACCAAAAAAGCAAAAAAGATTTCCATATATAAGTGGAAATCTCTAAAAATTGAGTAAAAAGTATTTTTTATCAATAATTTATATAAATTTTTTAATGTAAAAAGATTTCCACTTTCATTTTTCATTTTAGAGAGGCATTAAGCTGTATCTTATTTAGTTTCTGGATGTGCATTTTCAGCCTCTATTTGACGCTTTAAATGCAATTTTAGAAGAGGGAAAGTTGCTTCGACCTCTTCCGTGTCGTTGATGTCTTGAACAAGCTCTTGTAACTTTTTATAAAGCTCTGCCGCTAATTCCGCTATATCTTCAGGGGGGAGTTTTATATTTGCATCGCGATAGGTTGTATAAGCTATGCGACCGAGTTTTTTCATGAGTCCAGCAGGGATAGTTTGTGGTTTAAAACCCGCTGCTTTCGCTTTTGCCATGTCTGTAAACATTTCGCCTTCTCCAGTGAGAAGCCAATGAAAGTCTACGCCATAAATTTTGTGATAGGCAATTACGATAGATGCTGGTGGCTCATTTATACCAAGCTCATAATTTGCAAGCGTATTTTTTGCCAAATTAAGAGATTTGGCAAAAGCACCGCGTTCTTCGTTTCCGAGGATTCGTCTTATTTCACGTAGGCGTTTTGCTAATGGGGTTTTAGGTTCTAGTTCGGGGCGTGCCAAAAATGCTCCTTATTCATATTTAGGTTAGCTTAAATTACAGGATTTTAAAAAGAGATTCCCCTATTCATCTTAGAGAGGCATTAAGCCGTATTTTGTGTAGTTTCTAGATGTACTCTTTCAGCTTCTATTTGACGCTTTAAATGAATTTTAAGAAGAGGGAAAGTCGCTTCGACCTCTTCCATGTCGTTGATGTTTTGAACAAGCTCTTGCAGTTTTCTATAAAGTTCAGCCGCGAGTTCCGCTATATCTTCAGGGGGGAGTTTTATATTTGCATTGCGATAGGTTGTATAAGCTATGCGACCAAGCTTTTTCATGAGACCAGCAGGAATGGTAGGTGGAGAGATATTGAAAGACCGAGCCATCATCATGTCTATAAACATTGCATCTTCACCGGTCAAAAGCCAATTCAGGTTTACTCCAAATTTTTCTTTATATGCTGATAAAACCGTTGCATCTGGAGTTCTATCACCGCGTTCGTAATTTCCAAGCCCTTGAATACTGATACCAATTTTAAGTGAAAATATATCACGAGATAAGCCCACAAGCTTTCTAACTTCTGTGAGTCGTTTTGCTAATGCAGTTTTGGGCTCATTTTTTTGTCGTCTCATATTATAAATGTTTACAAATGGGGTTGACTAATATCCCATTTGTAGATATACCTCATATTAGAGCCCGATACGAAGGGCGTTTATTATACATTTAACCCCACAAAAAACGGATGGTTTGAGCATCCGTTTGAAGCAGGAGCGAAAGTTATGACAACCACACAAACATGCATCCAAGTATGGGATCGCCATAGTATTTTAGCCGAGCTACGCCGCCGTAACATGACTTTGGCGGAGCTCGCGAAAGCATATCAACTATCGTCATCCAGTGTTCAACATATCTGGACACGGTCTAACGAGAAAGCCGAACGTGCTATTGCCGATTTTATCGGTTTGCCCGTTGAGCAGGTTTTTAGCGACCGCTACCCCAAAAGTCGCCGTCGCATTTTTAAAGCAGCAAAACATGCCAATACAGATTCGGCAACACAGTCCGCATTGCGCGGTAATGCTGCTTGAACTTCGTTACACGGCTTTGCGTGTATCATACGCATTTGCCATGAATTTAAATACCATAAGATAAAGAGGTTTATCAATGTCTAAAGATCAATACGAAATAGGCAAGATAAATTGCATAGAGTTGCATCATAGAACAGCCGTTTGGATGGGTTGGTTCTGGCGATTAGGGGGTGGTCATATTGTTTTTATAGGGGGTGGTTATGGTTGCTGCTTATAATTTATGGATGCCAGAGGCAAAAAGAGAAATCTTTAATCCTTATTCAGAAGCTGAACGGTTACAAATGATGCTTTCCTGTTCTTTAAAAGCAGTGAGTGGTGGCTTTCGGCATGTACCGATCCGGTATATTATTGACCCTCCGCATGGCTTGTTTGATGCGATATTAGCGCGGCAAATTGCCATTCATATTTTGCATTATCAGTTTGAGGTACCGCGGCGGCGTATTGTTGCTATGCAAGTACGGCAGCAGACTGCTATCTTTCTTGCTTTGCAAGTGATTAATCGGCGTTTGGAAGAACCCGTTTTTGCGAAAGCTTATCGAAGATGGGCGGGGCGTGCGATGGATTTATTCTTTAAAGAGATC
>NZ_JBHIND010000007.1:0-11824 GCF_042194695.1 Bartonella sp. CM86QHHN | reverse complement strand
GGTATAGAATCTTATAACCATAATCTATACCTCTTTTGTTAAGTTGATTAGATACAATCCTAATATGCGTTATTCTAAAAAGAAGAAACTTACACTTTTAAATACTCTACTTGAATTGCTTTAAGACTTTTAAGAAATCCCATCTTAAAGTGAATACGCTTCTTTTACATTGCCTTTAAAAGATTATACCGTAATCTAAAATGATAGCTTTATTGTTATCAGAAGCTTTATTTAAAGAGGGTTATGTATATTCACTTTTCTTATAGGTTTCGAAGGTATAAAAACCGTCAAAACCCCTTCAAAACGTATATTATTAGTTGAATTTATAGGTTGTGTTATCAATAGAGGTTGTTTTTTAAGATCTGTAAAATATTAACACATTGAAAAATAACGTTTTTACTTTTTATCGTTTTTTTATCTAAAAGAGGCAACCGTCAAAACTCATAACCATAATGGTCTTGATAGCATTTCTTATGATTATAATCCCTTTCTTTTGAAAGGCTTTAAAAGATCACATACTCTCATAAGACATGTTTTAATCATTCACTAAATGATCACTTTTGTCGATTCAATGTACTGACACAAACTGACAAATATATATTTACAGTTGTATTTATTTGTTATGGCTGTTTTAATAAGTTGTATTTTGAAAAATTCATAAAACTTAACTTATTGAAATATAATGATTTTAATTTTTTATCATTTAAAAAAAATGATATAGGTTCTAAAAAGAACTGACAAGACTGACAAAAGTTTATTAAAAGGGATTTTGCTCATCTCTATAATGATCAGTTTCTATTGAGATGTTTTCATAAGTGTTTTCATAACGGTCTATAAATCACAATTATCATATATCCTATTTATCATTTCTCTTATGAACATGAAAAATGATGCCATGGCTATAAAGCATATAACAGCTATAGAAAATGCGTAAAAACAGCAGCTTCAAATAACTAAACTGTAAATGAACGCATTGATTATAAAGAGAGCACCTATAAGAGGCTATTAAATTTTAAATGTATTATAAACAAAATTCACAAAAAAATTTAAATTCATTTAGTAAAAAAACTGATAGGTTATAAAGATAAAAATACGCATTATGAGAGCCTTTTTAAATATTATAGATGTATAGATTCAAAACATAACGCAATCGTTTCATAAAGCCCATAATATAGCTTTAAACGCATATAAATATAAAAGAAGCAATTCATAATCATAAGATATTATCAATACACAACGTATTTAAAAAATACAAAAAAATATCAAAAAAAGATAAAATATTATTTGACAATAAATACGTATTTTGTTATATGAGGACGATACGCTAATTTTTGTATTGTTATCCCCATTTCTTCTAAAAAAGCTACTTTTAGAACTTCACTAGAATGGGCGGGGTTATGCGTCATTTGTTTTCATTCCTTTCATCAATGGTAATCTTGATAATCAACAAGCTCCACATCTGTTCCGATAAAGCGAAAAATAACACGCCAATTTCCATTCATCTTAAAAAGTATATTACTCTTTATGCGCATTGGGAACGGCTTTTCTAGATCCTAGTAAGCTGAATATATAGCCTTGTCCGATTAGAACTCCAAAAATCGTAACAAAAACGCCTATGATTTGCATGATTTGAGGGATGAAGCCGAACAGGATTTGCACCAATAAGGCTGAAATAGGTACAAAATTGAAAAATATCGCCGTCTTACCCGGACCTCGGATCGCTATTCCAATATTCCAAAATAGGTAGGCTAAAACTGATCCTGCACCCCCCATCCAAAGGAGTGCGAATAAACTAGCACCGGACATAGACATCGTTTCTTGAAGAGGGGATTCGAATAAAAAGGTTAGGACGCCAAGGGCGACGGTGCCAGAGAGCATCGTCCAGCTTGTTGTTTCAAGCGGGGTTGCGTTCTTGACAAATGACCGCGTGCCCACGGTATAGAACGCCCAACCAATGGAACCTAAAAGAATCATAATATCTCCTTTGGCAAAGGAAACATGGTTAGACAAAAATCTCCCATTTGTTATGACTAAATAGACCCCGAACATGCTAATGAGCATCCCTATAACCCTCTCACAGGTTGGGAAAGATTTATTCATGATAGCTTCAATAATATTAGCACTAATAGGGGTTGTCGCCATGATGAGGGAGGCTGTTATGGGATTTGACGTTTGCAAGCCAACAAATAAAGCGCCATTAAACCCTGCCACACCGATAATCCCTAGGAAAATATAAGAAATAAAATTTTGCGATAAAACATGCCACCGCAAGCCTTCTTTGAAAATCATAATTAAAAATATGGCGATTACGGCAATGAGAAACCGCTCAAAAGAAGCTGTCCATGGAGAAACAGTCGTTAAAGCTATCTTAGTGGCTTGGAAATTGGAACCCCAAAAAAAGGTTCCTACGAGGGTTAAGACAAGAGCTATTCTGGGCGTGATTTTCATTGGATAGATCCTTATACTTGATACCAAAGTGGAGCATCGAGACGTATAGAAGAAATTTGTGCGGTATTAGATGAGGAAAGAATAAAGTTGACCGCGGAAGCAATGTCATCTGGGTGAAGCATTTTGGCAAGATTCTCTGGAGGTATCTCTGGGAATCCTTTAAAATTTCGACGAAAATCCGTATTAACTTTATCAACTTGGATTGAACAAACACGAATATTTTGTGGCATTCCCCATAAGCGCAACCCACCAGTATAGCCCTCTACAGCAAATTTAGAAGAAGAATATGAAATTAAAGAAGGATTGTATTCTACACCCCATATGGATGAAATATTTATAATATCGGCGCGAATTTCCTTTTTTAGATAGGGTAAAGTAGCAGCTGTTATATAGAACATTCCTTTAATATTCACATCAAATGTTTCAGCACATTCTTGAGCATCAATTGTTTCTGGATCGCCACTATAACAAATGCCTGCTACATTAACTAAGACATCAAGACCACCAAATTCTGAGATAACCTTATGGACAGAAGAGTCAATGGCTTCTTTATCGCGGATATCAACAATCAATTTACATAAGCTTGCCGTATCGATGGAGGTTGGTAGTTCTATGTCAATGATGTCTGCACTTGCTACCTTATGACCATTTTTCAATAAGTTTAGAACAATTGCTTTACCGATGCCGCGAGCGCCTCCTGTGACTAAAATACGTTTCTGTTGTTGTGAGTAAATTCCGGTCGTGTTTTTTATCATTTCGTTTAGCATTTTCTATACCTGAAGTTGTAATCATTAATATTCAGCTAGTTTATTTTTAGCCATGCATTATGTATTACTGTATTATGTTTAATGTATTGAGTATTATTAAATTGTTTAAATAATAAGATAGCCTTAAAGTTTATTGTGATTAGGTTGAATAACTAAAGAACTGATATTTCATGTAAAGACGTCTCATTAAAAGGAAATACCTTTTTAGAGGAGAATGCTAGAGTTTGTGATTCTTTAGGTAGATTTAAACAGCGCCAACCATGCTTGTGAGCATACGCCTCAAGCAAAGGATCGCCAATAACAGCGACAGGATGACCTACAAGCTTCAGCATATGCTCATCGGAAATATCATCACCGTAGGCCCAGCAGTTCTTAAGGTCACCACCATGTTTTTCAATAAAATCCTGAATCGCAAGCGCTTTTCCAACGCCGATCGTTTGCGGAGGGACGAAACGGCCATTATATTTTTGCCCATCATGCAATAGTTTTGTGGCCAAGATGTAAGGTACACCTAGATGTTCTGCAATGGGGGCTAGAATTTCTATAAAAGAGCCGGATACTAAGACCGGCTCAATTTTTTGGCTATGATGGGATTTTAGTTCTGTTACTACTTCTTGGATTAAGAAAGTAGGATTAATCAACGCGCGCTTTGCCCAAGTTTCTGCACATCTTGTTACTTCTGCTACAGCACGTCCGGCAAAAAATTCATAAAAGCGACGGTTTATTACGCTGCGCGGACTCTGGTTATCATGGTGTGCACGTAAAATAGCAGTAGTATCTGCATATTCCTCTTGGTGAGCGTTGGTTGAAAAACCTAGCCAAGATTTATACCAGAAATCGTGGAAAGCGAGCATACTCTTGCTCCGAATAAGGGTGCCATCTACATCGAAGAATGCATACGCAAGGCTCATTATTAATTTCTCCCTTCAAAAAAAATTAAATACTTTATAATGTTGTTTGTTCTTTATAAGCATGGATATGATTTATTCGTAATATTAATCCTTTGTTGTGAATTCCCAGAAACCTGTTTTTTTGAGCTTTAGCTGCGCGTGGACATCCCCTCCTAAGCCATACCATCCGATCGCACCGCCTCGATTCATTTGATAACTCATCCAAAGCAAGACGATATTTACTATTCGATTAGCAGAGGGATCGTTCACAGATGGAAACGGATTGGGTAATATTGCTTGATAAAAGGCATGCCCATCAGCATCTGCCAGTAGTATATTGGGAAGACCAAGTGGGCCGGGTCGTGTAGGTGCATGGGGATTCAGATCATGTTGCCGTAGTGCCATAATTGTGTAAAGACTGTTAGGAATTAACCCCAAAAATTCAAAACGAAAATGTCCTGTTCGTTGGTCGTTAGGGACGGAAACTTCCATGGATCCTTTCGCTTTACACCATTGTTCAAGGGTTATCGGCGCAGTAATCTTTCTACCATCTTGGTTTCGAGCGTCTGGTATTGGTACTTCATGGAAGCCATAGCTTGGCAGATAAATATTTTTCGCATTGGGGCATTGCGCTGGTGCAAATATTACTGGATAATTATTGCATGGTAATGGTAAGGGCAGAGTATGTAATACAAGAGAGGCATCACTACTAGAAAGAGGATCTGAAAGTTCTTTTATGATATCGTAGGGAGCATTCTTGCCGAATTCAGGAGTTACAGTAGAGGTTGATACCAAAGCTCTTCCCCACTCTGAGGTAAGTTCTCCATGGGAATTCATGCGATTGATTTGTCCAATAACAATAAAATTTCCCTTTTCATCCATTACTTCGCTCGGGGGATAAGTCGGTCCTTGTGTAGTCAAACTTAGTTCGTACATTATTGTTTTCATAGATAATGCCTCTACGCAAGATAAACATTTTCAAGGTTCTCAGCTTTCCGCGAGATAGAGTCCCTACCTGTTTGCTTGTTAAGAAATTTAATCGCTTGTTTGTGTTCATTCTTCTTTAGTTTTTCTGCATGATAAGCAGTAAACTGAAAGGAAAGAGTAGCGGCGCTCGTGTCGCCTTGGTTAACTGATATAGTTATATCGAAGTGAAGGCGAGATAATCTGGATATATCGCTAGAGTTAATTCGATAGTTAAAAACAACGTCAAGAGGGAATACAAACCCTGTAAAATTGGCAGCCAGGCTATTTAACACGAAGTAATACGGCTCCGTCCAGTTATCTCCGATAAAATATTCCTCAGTAACTGCTAAAAACATTTGACGAGCTGCTTCAATCAACACCATACCTTGTATATGTTGTCCAGTTTGATGATCATTCATTAGTTCTGACCGTTCATCCAATATTAAGTGAGATTCAAAATTATGCTCATCTAAACGTTTCGGGTGAGAGATAATCGCATTTCTGATGTAGTGCTTATGACTTTGCAGGCGGCTAACGCGAAGTGGACGCTGTAGTAGAGGAGAAATATCAATCCCGTGGGCTGCGAGTGGATATAGTCCTTGGTCATAAAGAGCTTGAGCTTGAACTTCTGTTAACCCTTGACCGCTAACAAGTTGACTATTACTAGGTAAATTGGCAAAGGAATTTGTACGTATTATCTCTAAAATTTCCCCAAAAGTCTTAACGTTTTCATGTATACTAAATTCATGAAATTTATTGCCAACTATAAAAATTTTCTTATTAGATGTATTTTTCATTGTGCTCCCTGCCTCAAAATTATAACTAATTTTAACTCTCTTTTTATATCTCTTTGATTTATTTGAAATAAAAACATACTCTTCATAAAATTATTATATGGCTTTAAAAATCGGTAACTACGTTATTGATCAAATATAAGCAAAAATTTACCAAAATAATTACATTACTTAAAACATACATGGCTTTTCGGTAATATTATAGAAGAGTAAGCGCTCATTTTTAGCAATCACTACCCTCCACTCAAACCAAAAGCTGCAGCTTAGTTTTACAGCTGTCGCCGTAGTTCGTTGTTAATTAATAAAGCGTTTGTAAATTTTTGTATAAAGTCCACCTTCTCCACCCGTGATAAAATTGTCTCCGGCCTTTTTAATTATCTCTTGATAGCGCGGAGAAGAAAAAAGGCTCTTATAGATCTCAGGATCAACAGAAAAACCGGAGAGAAACATAACACCCGGCTCTGTACTAATGATGGAATGATAAGCAATAAACTCTTCAACCTCAGATGCCTTGCGTACTACGTCAAAAATGGTTTTGTCTCGCCATTGGCGGTAGGAGGTAAAACGGCTTGGAGGAACCTCAATATGACGCAGCTGCAGATACGGTGTGCTAGGCAAAGACTGCTTGAGCACTTTTACCGATTCAACATAGGTCAAAAGTTGACGACGAAAGTCGTTCACAAGATCTTCTCCCAATAATTTTAATTCAAGCTCCCATATCCCCGGCAAGCTCTCAATCTGTTTTAATGAGGGCAAGGCTCTCAACTGCAGAACAGTCCTATTATCAAGAGATACAAACACCGTAGCCTGCTGCTCAGATTTTTCTGCTGTGATCTGCCTCCATTTCTTAGCTACTGTAAGAGTTTGGTTTTCTTTAGGATATATTTCTGTAATTAAAAGATACGGTGTAGACATTAAATTCTCCTTGAAATTAAGAAAAAAATTAAATTCGTAAGTATCACGCTTTTGATAATAATGATGTTGCTGGCAAATAAATTTCTCTATGTCTCCTTGCGTGAGACAAAAACTTCTTTAGCAATTTCAACGACATTAATCGCTGCAGGAAAGCCTGCATAAGGAGCAATGTGAATTGCTAATTCAATCACCTGTTCGGGCGTGCCACCTACATTAAGCAGACCCTGTATATGCAGCTTCAGCTGTGGAATCGCAGTTCCTAACGTTCCTAACGCTGCCACCGTTATAATTTCCCGTTCAAAGAAGTTGAGGATAGGCCGTGTGTAGATATCACCAAACCCAAACTCAACAACAAAACGAGCTAAGTCTGGAGCAATGCTACCCAGTGTCTTAATAATCATTTGTCCATCGGGGCCATCAATATGTTCTAGTGCCTTCAGTCCAGATTCGTAGCGATCCTCGCATACTAATGGCGAGCCGCAACTAGATATGAAGTCTAGTTGCTTTTCATCAAAGACCTCTTTTGCAGCAAAAACACTATTTAAGGCTGCTGGAAACCCTGCATAAAGTGCCAACTGTATCATTACTTCAATCAGCTCAGCAGGACTACACCCAATATTAAGAGCACTGGTAAGGTGGAATTTGAGTTGCCGTCTTGCATTACCGAGAGTTGCAAAGATGGCAACGGTGGCAAGCTGCCGAATACGGCTTGTTAAGTGAGGTCGCTCATAAATTTCTCCATACACAAAAGAGATGATGAATTTTGCGAGATCAGGGGCAACATCGGCCATTTCTTCAAGAATTGAAGGAGTCTCGACCAATTCCATAGAGCGTAAACGCTCCACGCCCAATTCATAAGCATTTTTCTTATAATTTACAAATGTTTGTTCTTGCATGTAATGGCCCCCTCCCCACGGAGCCTTAGTTGGATAAGGCTTTTACTTTCCTTAAAGACTAAACCTTCAATTAAAATGCAATACCTTATCTCCTCTTGCGGATTTGCATTGCATGAATCATTATCGTGCTTTAATATCCTAGTCAATCATTTTTGTAAATTTATTTTATATTATTTTTCATTTTTTACATTATAGGCAATCCTTATGAAGCTATAGCAGATAGTAAGGGATTTTTCTATGGCATTAATATTACGTTGATGCAGCAGGCACGTGTAGCCTTTCCAGACGTTGTACTTAAGACTGAGCTAAAATTAGCAAATTAAACCCTTCTTATTCGTATTTGCGCAAGAGAACTGAGGTGTAACTTGTTGAGCGTAGAAACACCATGCATGATTATGTGCGCATTGAGCTATAGGACTTAGTTGTATTTAGTATTTGCGGCTTGAATTTACCGAGGAAAGTGCGAAGCGTTAAATTTATAACAGATGCTACTGACTTACCTCTAATCTAGTAAAGTTCTATCATGACAAAGCCATTTGTTGGGGTGTACGGAAGAGCTTTGTTTTTAACTCAAGTTAGAGGTATGTAATAGCAGATGAGTGCAGTACTCCTTTGCTGCAAAGTCCTCCAATCGGTTTAGCTAAAAATATTATGCCGCAATTAGGTGCCCAATATAGCTTGATCATGTCTATAAATTTTGGTTTAATACCTTTAGCACTGGAGAACTTTAGTAAAATTAATGCTGTGTGCCTCTATCAAGTTGTAAAATATATTATGCTTTAAGATCTCGGTAAAAATTTTCATGAGAGCCAAGTGCTAACAAGGTCAAAGTAATCGTGTGATCTTCATAGCTGTAAGCAAGCAGCGTCAATTGCTTGGCCATTTTAAATTTATAGACAAAAACACCAGAAAGATCACCTGTTTTGGCTTGACCAATGTTGGGCGTTTTCATAATGACGCGAACAGCTTGGTCTAGATCTTGTTTTTGGTTGGCATGCAGTTTTTTGACAGTTTTTTTAAATGAATTGGTTTGTAAAACTTGCATAGATTCAGCCAAATTCGAATGCTGTTACATCGCCATCTGCATTTTCTTGTTGTCCAAGTAAGATTGCTTGAATAAATTGAAAAGAGAGATCTGGATTTTCTTCGGCTATTTTGCCCATACGCGACCAATATTCAATTTGCTTAGGAACCGAGCGGCTATAAACAGACGCGTAACGCTTAGCCTCATTAATGAGATCATCAGACAGTTTAACAGTTGTAGCCATGACTATACTCCTACCTTACAATAAGGTGGTAATATAGTTCAAAAGGTGTTAAAAAGCAACCTTTGAAACACAATAACCTTAGCAGATCTCTAACACAATTCCTTCTCTCACAGCCATCTTTCTTAATATCTGAAAGAAGAGAAAATAAAAGATAAATTTAGAACTAAATGATCGAGAATAAGCTCTAAAAAGGTTCGGGATAGGCAGAAAATAAGTTAAAAGAATCAACGGAATCAAAATTCCCGAACTTCTATATAATCTATTCTTTTAGAGAGATCATACAAGCGCTCATTAGAATTGGCTTGCTTGGAAAACAAGCTTATGATCATNTCTCAACTTTCCGCCGTCATGTAACCAATGGCTCTTTACCAAAACCTTTAAAATTTGGTTTTTTATCGCGTTGGTTACAATCGGATCTTTTGAATGTCATCGAACAAGCAAAACAGCAACGTCAAAGTGACGCGGCATAAAAAAACCTTGTCACGTAAGGACGGACAAGGCTTTCTCAAACTCATCAATCTAAAGATAGCACAATCCGTCCTATGACGCAACGTTATAGGATTAAAAATGATGTGTTCTTTTAAGAATGCGCAAGGTATCACACGTGCCTTGCGCGGGGTTTGGCATGGGCGTTATGGAACAGCCTGTTGCCCTGCTCATGATGATAGGCTGCCTAGCTTATCCCTTGCCAATGGACATGATGGGCGTCTTTTACTCTATTGTTATGCTGGCTGCTCTTTTAGAGAGATCATACAAGCGCTTATTAGAATTGGCTTGCTTGGAAAACAAGCCTTTTTTGATAAAGCTTATGATCAGACGCTTTCTTTCTCCAAACAGTTTTGTGCTGATCTCAAACGAGCAAAACAGAAAGCAGAGAGAGCAAAAGCAATTTGGCAACAAAGCCAACCAATCAAAAATACTTTAGCAGAAACCTATTTACGTATGCGGGGTATTACATGTGATTTGCCTGCTGATTTACGTTTTCATAGCAAATGTCCACACCCCTCTGGGGGTACATTGCCCGCGTTGGTTGCTCTTGTTAAGGGGGCTGGTTCCTTTGCCATTCATAGAACCTTTTTAAAAGACAATGGCTGCAAAACAGATCAGAAACCAGCAAAAGCCATGTTGGGATCTGTAACAGGTGGTGGGGTGCATTTAAGCCAAGCCAATCCAAAACATCTGGTCATTTGTGAAGGCATTGAAACCGGTCTGGCTCTTTTGTCTGGGTTGTTATCAGAGCCCGTTAATTTATGGGCTTCTCTTTCAACCAGTGGCATGATGCGTGTGAATTTACCCCCTACAAAAGGACGTCTGACAATTGCAATGGACGGCGATGATGCGGGTCGTAAAGCAGGTTTTACCCTAGCTGCACGTGCTTATAGCCAAGGCTTTGAGGTCTTTATGATGCAAGCTCCAAAAGGAACTGATTTTAATAACGTATTACTTTCTTAAAAGAGGGAAACTATGAAAGATAGTAATTTACAAAACAATAATGAAAATACTCCCGTCAATGATAACGATAATGTCTCTTTAAACGAAAATACTTGTTTAAAAGCCATTTCTTATGAACAAGCCTTGCAACAAAATGGTTGGGGGCAATTACAACCGATTGCTACGGCTCTCTTACCCGTCGAGCCTTTTAAAATATTCCTGCTTCCAACACCATTAATAAACTATGTTTATGACGTTGCTGATATTCAACAATCTTCTATCGATTTTGTTGCTGTTTCTGCTTTATGTGGATTGTCTGCTGTCATTGGAAATGGCGTGCGGGTTTCTCCAAAACAACATGCCAATTGGAAAATTGTTCCTAATCTCTGGGGTGCCATTGTGGGGGAACCTTCAACTATGAAAACAGATACCATGGAAGCTGCTTTAGCACCTCTTGATGTTTTTCAAGAGGAATGGCATCAAGAATGGTTAAAGAAGAAAAAACAGCAAGAAACAAAAGATATTCTTATTGAATTAGACAAAAGAGAAAAGAAAAAACAAGCCTACAAAGCACTCAAAGATCAAGACGAGGAACAAGCCCTTGCTCTTCTTTCTCAATCTCTTGAACATAAAGAAAGTGAGGAAGATGACACGCTTAATAAACGACGTCTTATTGTCAACGATGTGACCGTCGAAAAGCTTGGGGAATTGTTAAAAGAAAACCCCCGTGGTCTCTTGTTGGTTCGTGATGAATTATCTGGTTTTTTATCCGATTTGGAACGGAAGGAATATCAATCAGACCGTTCTTTTTATCTAACAGCTTTTAATGGCAAAAAATCATACACCTATGACCGTATAGGACGTGGAACCATTTTTATTCCCAATGCAACCATTTCCATTATTGGGGGCATTCAACCTTCACGGATTATTCCCATTATTCAAGCAATGCACCATGGAACAAATAATGACGGCTTATTGCAACGATTTCAAATGCTGGTGTGGCCCGATGAACGAAAAGAGCGGTTATGGGTTGATAGACCTCCCAATCAAAAGGCATGGGAAAGTTATCAAGGAATTTTTCGTTCTCTTTATGATAAACCATTAGGATCACCAAAACACCCTATTACCATACGCTTTTCTGCTGAAGCTCAAGAAATGTTTCGTGTATGGTGGGAAAATTTTCAAAGAACAATCAAAGGAGGTCATTTCTCATCAAGTTTACAAGCGCATCTTTTGAAAATGAATAAAACCATACCAACCCTTGCATTGATTTTTGAATTGAGTGAAGGGGGGCGTTTTGAAATCAATAGAGATGCCCTTGAGAGAGCCTTATATTGGGAAGAATATCTGATAAGTCATGCAAAACGTCTTTATGCGGCGAATGATACATTAACAGCAGAGCGTGCAAAATTAATTGTAGAGCGCTGTGATCTTTTACCCAATGTTTTT
>NZ_JBHIND010000099.1:0-27343 GCF_042194695.1 Bartonella sp. CM86QHHN | reverse complement strand
AAAAACATTGGGTAAAAGATCACAGCGCTCTACAATTAATTTTGCACGCTCTGCTGTTAATGTATCATTCGCCGCATAAAGTCTTTTGACATGGCTTATCAGATATTCTTCCCAACGCAAGGCTGTTGTAATGGCATAGAGTCCAATTTCAAAACGACCACTATCAAGAAGTTCAAAAATCAACGCAAGGCTTGCTATGGTCTTTGGCCTTTTTAAAAGATGCGATTGTAAGCTTTCAAAAAGGTTATTCTCTTTAGCTTTTTTAAAATCTTTTGCATCCACTCACGAAAGATCTCTTGAACATCAGCAGAAAAACGCATGACAAGCGGATGTTCAGGAGAACCAAGGGGTTTATATCATAATGAGAACGTATTAAGCTAAGAGGAGATGCCAAATTCTCAAAGGAGAAGTGCAATGCACCTTTACGAGTTTTTTGGACTTCATGATTTTTTGTACAACATTATGCCCCCCAAGATTATGTGCCCTTAAGCAGCTACAGTCGTTGATACAATATCCTCAGCAAGCATTTGTTCATCTTGCACATATATTTTTAGTATTTTTAATAATTTTTTTTGGAAGATTTCTTGGTACGGCACGCGATACATCAGTGCTAACGTTCTCTTAAAAAACACCCAGATAATTAATCAGCTTCAAAAAACAACCTTACCAATGAAGTACTAGCTAGAGGGTTGCATGCACAACGCAATAATGGCACACTGATTCCCACAAGCGTGCTTCACATATTGCACGCATAGCCTGTACAGAGTCTACCGCTCCTAAATACTCAAACGTAAAAACGTAATGCTACTGGATCGTATAGTGACCGCAGTTGCACCCTTAAACACCGGTTCCTCCCCATATCATAATGCTTGACAAAAGCATCATGCCATCATAGCAACGGCTTTGCGTAGGGGTCCCACAACATAGTTCTACAAATTGTTGACGCATTGCCAAGCTAACAGTTTTCTTGCCCACCTACGCCAATGAGACCATCACTATCCTCTTTTTGAATCGTAAAACAAAATGATTTCCCATGAGCGATAAACCATCTGCTCAAAGTCCAGCTAGCTCAAACTCATAGCATTCTAAACCTTTAGGCTCGCTCTTCCCCCAAGGGGGCATAGTCAGATATATCACTTCCCTCACCTCTTCACGCGCTGGGATAAAAAAATCTGAAACTACGAGGCAACGCTGCATTTGTATGCAGCGTTGTTGTTAGGAATAAGCTTCTATTGAGATAGTTCTAATGGGAAGCACCCACAGCTAATGGTATAGGGATTAATTTGGATTCTTTCGAAATGCTATATATAAATTTAATGTGCCGCCCCACAACACACCACCAGTAAACCCACTTAAAAGACCAAAAAGAAGGTTAAAATCAAATGCATATTTCAAATCAGGTACAACCTTGAGAAAAACAATCAATGTGAATTTGATGACAAAAGCGATAAGAATAAATGTCAGCGTCAACGGCGTACCAGGCAGAATAATGAAATCCGTTCCCTCTTTGATTTTTAAACGCGCAGTAGCACGCCAGAGCAACCAGCCAACGCCAAAGCCGATCATCAGCCCTGCCAACATTGCGATTGCTCCCCAGCGTGGGAAAGCCAGCTGGTTAATCACATCGCTTGCGCCCAAAAAAAGAAAGACTAACGGCAAGAGAAAAAGGCGGTAAACCTTCGTTTCCCTATCTTTCAATGCGATTATTCCCCTCGCGATGAGAAAAATAAGCAAAATCCAAGCCCATAAAGGGGTTCCGGTCAGAATGTTAAACAATGACATATTATGCTCCATGATGTTTGATGCGATAAAAATATTGCATGATGTTAGGAAGATATTTAGAAAAAAGAATACCAGTACAAATTAAACCCATAGTGATTAACCAAATCTGGGGGGTCCATGTAAAAAAAGCCACTAGAAGACCATTGGCAAAAAAGATGATTACCCAAATCCATGTAATATATTTATTGATGAGATAAAATAGGATATGTTTGCGTTTTTCTTCAGAAACACCAGCACTGGCATAAAAAATGGTAAAGGGTTTCTTTACCAGCAAGCTAATCAATGAAACCAGAGCAAGTGACAGATAGCAAAAAACTGTGGGGTAGTTCAGTAAAAGTGTAGACCATCCAGCGAAATAATTAACAAACAGGACAATAACTGTCAGAATGTTAGTAATCATCACGGGTTCTCCCTGCCGGACAATTTTAATATTCACAGCAATAATGAACAATAAAATCACAGTTAAGATGAGAGAGCGTTCGACCAGAGTTAAAACGTTTCCATTGATAACCCAGGAGTAAATACTCCACGGAATAAAAGAGATTATTATGTTAAACATGGCGCATCCTCCTTTTTATATTTGATAGAAAACTTACCGCAAGTGCTTCGTTTTTTAGTTTCCGTATGAATATAAAAAACGCCACCCAGTTCACACTCTGTATCCTGTTTAATGGTCAACTGATAGGTATCTCCCGGATAAACTGCTTCAATGAACTTTACTTTTTTCAGCGCAACAGATGCGATATTTTTCGCCCTACCCTGCGTGGCCAAAGCCAGAACCATCTCAATCAATAGTGAACCAGGACATACGGCGTGGGAGGGGAAATGTTCCTCAAAAAGCGGGTGATGCGCATTAAAGGAAAAAGTACAAGAATCTCCGGTTACGGAAGAAATCTTACATAAATCGCCTAGTAATGGAAGAGCGGCTTTCTCAGAACACGAGCTAAAGAAGCAGACCTTACTGACCATGATGATTGCCTGCGCAATAACGGCCTTTCCATTGTCATATGTGCTAGCCTTACAGTGAATACGGTAGGCCTCATTAATGCGTTCAATATGTCCTTCAACGCATAACCGATCGCTATCAAAATGGGTGGTAGAGAAAAACTGTTCAACCATGACAGGGAGATAGCGATAAGTGAGATCCGAGTTTTTAGCCACCACGGTGGCGAATCGAACTGAAAACTGATGCAAGGCTTCGAGTAACAAGCCCTGTTTCAAATAGTTATGGGCTAAATTCCAGTGAGAAATATTGATTTGCCCGCAAGCACGCATCGGTGTGGTTAAGGTAATACTCTGACATATACCCAAGAAATTTGGCTCGGTGCGATGCTTTATAGCCATAATTTGGGGACCTTTTTATATTTTTTTCTTAAATCCTTTGATGATAAACCGAAGGAATGAGCGCTAAACCGCGCTTGATAGTGCGCGAGAAGTATCGGCATACGACAAACGAAAAAAGCCAACAATCCCAGCTCAGGAGAAGCCCGATGTTTGCTCATGATGCTTGCAATTAGAAAATCGACATTGGGTTGCAGTCCTGTATTGTCTGAAATAGATCGCGCAAGCGAACTGAAGGGACGCATAGGCACCTGAAAGCGTGAAAAAAAGAAATCAACCCGGACATCCCGTTGCATAATCGGGTGACCAAACCCTGGCCAGGGTTTGTCTTTGCAATAATGCGTTACCGCCGCCTCAAGATTCCCGGCTTCAATCTCATTGAGGACACTAGAAAGTCGCATGATAGCATATTTGTAGGCTCCCATATGCGCGGGGCCAGTGGCACAAAACACACCGATTAGTGCAGAAATGACGTCGCTCTTGGTACTGGCAATAAATCTTATCGTGGTGGTTGTGGGTGTCACAATACCAAACCCGCCCAGCAGTAGAGACATGCACCGGCAAAGCATATCAATATCCCAGTCGGAAGAAGCTTCCTTGCTAGTTAATGCTAACCAAAAAGCACGCTCAAAGGTATTGCAATTTTCGATCTCCGGAAAATCGGAAAACTGTTGGGAAGAGCGCGCCAATGCAATAATCCACGGCATCAGCAAGATAATTTTAAGACAACTACCGTCGCTTACGGGAGCCATGACCTTACCCTGAGCCGCCGAAACCTCAACTTGCGATAATAACATCATAAATCGCTGCGTTAAACTCAAAGATGGCAATGCATTGATCAGTTGATGCATCGCCTGCAGTTTGGCTGTAGGGTTCGTCTTTTGCAGTTCGGCGCTAGCATTCTGAATCAGCCGATCCATCTGTTCTTCATTAAGAAGGTTGCCGGTCAGTGCAAACCATGCGTTCTGCAAATAACGGTTTTCATCGGCAATATCAATCAAATTACATCCACGAATAAACAATACGTTATTATCTAAATCATAATTATCAATAACATCATCTGACATGATTTACTCCTGCTGCTCCGGTGACACGCTATAAAACCTGATGTTGACATTTATCGTATGCGAATTCCCTGATACAATTTCATTACACAAATTATCAAGTTGCATTACAGGACTCCCTTGCGTCATAAACTAGCAGGCATTTCCCTCTGGATGAGAAAAGCAAATCGCTATATTCGACGAGGGTGAGATTAATACGCCCGCGCTTTTTCATATAGGCTTCATAAATATCCGGCAAATGATAGATTTCCTCAGTTAGTTCGGACAAATCAAGGTTGTGAAATACTTCGCAGCAGATTTTAATATCCATAATCTCTTGTCTATCCGCGGATAAAGACAATACAATTTGAACAATCACATCGGGCAACCTTCGATTAATAATTTTGAATATTTTTTCATGGCTAATCAAATTTCCCATGAAATTAAAATCAACAGCATTGCGTTTAATACCTTCAAAATAGAGGTCACCATTTTCAACGGATAATGTGCCCATATCGCCCACGGAATATCTGATAAGTTTGCGCGAGACATCGGGATCCAGCGATGTCACTAGCAGCCCTCTCTTATCTTCATATTCAAAGAAGAAATCATCGCTGAAGAGCAGGTACCGATTAAGCCGCCCTTCGGCGGACATACCAATGAAACCGCACTCCGACAAACCATATAAACCAATTATCCGCAGATCGGCGCCCAGCATCTCACGCAGATAGTTTTCATGCACACCCAGCATCGATTCACCGGTAAAGACTACTTTTTTAATTGCCAGTGGAACCCCAAGGCTGAGCATAGCTTCAACGAACTGAACGATGGTGCTGGGCACACCAAACAGTACCGAAAGCTGTACTTCAGCCAGAAACTCGAAATGACTCTTCAGCAGCAGGGCAATATCGCCAACCGGCACGACATGTGCACGGCAATGTTTTACAATTTCACACGCCAAGTAGTGTAAAGATGAAAACAGATTAATCGTAAACAGGTTGCCAACAACATCCCCTGGGGAAAAAAATTGCCGCGCGCGCAGGTTACGAATTAAATTATGCTCTGATGAGCTGACCGCTTCCTTACTGGATTTTAGACGAACGCTGACCATTTTCATCGCCCCGGTGGTGCCGCTTGTAGCACCAAGCAGCATGGGTAAGTGTTCAGCCGCAGAGTCCAGTTGAGTCAAAGAACCACTATCACCAGTGGTCGAATAAACGCGTGTACTTATCCTAACCGAATCGCGAAAAGCAATGTAATCGAGTGCATGGCAGCCAGTTATTGCCGTTATACGTGGTTGCATTTTTGCATACATTTCAGCACAGAAATAATCCATGATAACTCAGACCTTTTTAATGAAAATTTCACAGCCCAGAGCTGCTAGACCTTCTCCAAAAGTATCCAAAGCAATATCTTTTAAATAATGAAGATTACGCATTGTTTCACGCTTTTGTTTATTGCGTTCTTTAATGGGGTCACAACCCTCATGCAAAACAGAACGCCATTGATTTGCCAATTCACGCGCTTTTTTTAAAGAAACATGTCTTAATGCACCCAAGCCCATTTCGCGGCGCCGACCATGAATGGTATAACGATAAAGCCATTGAGCACCTCCATCTTTACGCTTATGAAGTAACAAGCCGGCACCATCATTATATTTGCCAGCTCCCAATGTTGCGACAGACCTCGCATTAAGACGGTTCATAAGAGCCATTTTTACTCCTTTCTTATACAGTTTTTACCCACACGCCAGCTCCGCTTTTGACGTGCAAGCAAATGGTTTTGATTGATTCAACATACACAGATTTGAAATGAGAGAATCCTACGTTATTCGGAGTTCTAATTCAATATGAATAACGCTAAATTATCATTATAAATCAATACGTTGTCCCAAATATTCACATGACAGTAGCGCATTTTTTGCTGTACTGCCATGAGAGAGAAGACCAACAGCTTTATCCAAAAAAGCATCACAATCTAAATTATCAAAAGCGTTCTTCAAAGTCTCTGAATAAGACCTGTGATAAACAGGGCTTGCAAGAATAACATCGTCAGCGTCTGCGATTGTTTTGACAAATGTATACACTTTAGCATCGCAATGGTAATAACTTATAAAAACAATAACTTTTTTAAATGACTCCTCAACGGCGTATGAATATAAGCACGTTTTTTCTCGTCATTTTTTAAGGTATTAAACTCTTCCAATCTACCGAACTTACTCTTAAATTGTAGCCGAATGATTTTAATAAACCCATATTATTTTTAAAACTCAACAAATAATATTGAGGTTACAATCAAAGACACTTCTTTTCAATATTAAGCAAGTTTTGTAACCTATATTGTTATCTCCATAGAAGTAAAACAGCCTCTATGGACGATGAGTAGCTAAGCCTTCACAGCTAGTGCTTTACAAGCGCTTTTATAACACTCACTCTGCCCCAAACATAGGATTGCATTTTATTAAATAACCCACGCGCATATAATTAAAGATAGAAACGATTAAGCTTGCACCAATCATGCCAAGCCAATAGCCAATAAAGCCATATTCAAAAAAATGCGCCATTAGCGCTCCCCCAAATAGGCCTAACCCCCAATAACTTATTGCTACAACAATTGTTGACCAAAACGTATCAAGCAAGCCCACAAGTATGCCATTGAGCATAGCTCCTAAAGTGCCAAAAGAAAAAGACAATAAGATGAACGGAAGCAACTTCCAAGAGAAAACAATAACGCGTTCTGAAGAAATATTAAAGATGGTTGTAAGGATAAATTCATAAGAGAGATAAACAACCACTGATAAAAATAAGACATAAGCTACAGCAAAAACTGTGACACTCATACGCAACTGTTTTAGAGCCATATTATTCCTATCTGCTCTATACCACGCTGCTATTGTCGCGGCTGCGCTGGAAATCCCCAAAGCCACCACAGAAATAAGCATATCGAGACGCATCCCTATCGTATGCGCGGACAAAGATTCGACCCCATAAACCGTAATCATGAATGCAATGAACGAAGGAAAGCCCTCCGCAATAAGAATACGTATACCAATGGGTAGCCCTACTCGCAGCAATTTTATTATTCGTGAAATCTCTAACTTTGGTCTCAAATAATTAAAGCGAAAAGAATGAAAAGCAGAATTGCGGGACAAAATTATTGCTGCTGCAATAACAATTAAAATACGGATCAAACTGCTCGCAATTCCTGCACCAAAGACACCTAATCCGCTTACAGAACCTATACCAAAAATAAGCGGCCAAGAGATAAGAAAATTCACAAGGATAGCCGCAAGCATAACCCAGGTTAACGGCTTTGGATTACCAATTGCTGACAGTAATCCCCGGCTATTCACATAAAGATAAAAAAACACCACCCCTATAGCAGCACCACTATTATATTCCTGCGCTATATTGGCAATTGTCCCATCTTGGCCGAGAAAACACAAAATATTTCTCGTGTTGAGTAAAATGATCGCACTCATCATTCCAATCACAAGGGAAAGCCATATTCCTTGATCAAACCATGCCTTCAATGCATATCTATCTTGTCTACGAAAACTTTCCGCAAGTTTTGGTGCAACCGCGGTAATAATACCTAGCCCAAACAACATAACAAAACTAAATATACTCAGAGCTAACATTGTACCACTCAAGACTTGCACGCCTAAATGCGCTACAAGCGCTGCATCTGTGAAGGAAATCATCATCTGAGAGATAAACCCAACAGCCAGTGGCATGCCAAGAGAGAGCAATTGCTTCATCACAACAAACATTGTGAAATACCCTTCCATATTGAAGGGCATATTAAGCTCGGATCTTTTAAACAAAACACATTGATTTTTTCCGTAAAGTCTTTCCATCACAAGTCTTGTGTAAAGGATGCATAATGAGAACGCATTAAGGTAAGAGGAGATGCCCAGTTCTTAAAAAAGAAGCGCAATGCCCCTTTATTGGTTTTTTGGACTTTATGCCATGCGTTTTTTTTGTACAATATTATGCCCCCAAGCAACTACAGTCATTGATAAAAGATCCTCAGCGAGCCGTTTGTTCGTCTTGTATATCCATTTTCAGTATTTTCAATAAAATTTTTTGGTACGGTTGGTGGGATTTGAACCTACGACCTCTGGTGCCACAAACCAGCGCTCTAACCAACTGAGCTACAACCGCATAAAATCAAATGTATCATAACTGTTCACGATTTCGTAAACATTTATTCTTTGCTTATGTGACATAAGGAAGATCAACAAAGTTTGCAAGCCCCTTTAAAAAAATCTCGCAATTTTTTGTGAAGAAAAAAGCGTTTTTTACAAAGGAAATTTTGCCCAATGCTCAAGACTATGATCACGATAGCCTTTTATGTTATCAACTCCATCTTGTTGCATCATCTGCAAAACCTCTTGCAGAATAGTTATGACAAGATTTGGACCTTCATAAACCATCCCACTATATAATTGAATCAAATCTGCACCAGCTTTTACTTTTTCCAAAGCAGTCTGTGCATCCTTTATACCGCCAACACCGATAATTGCAATCTCCTTCCCTAATTTTTGACGCATTTTTGCAAGCATAATAGTAGAACGCTCAAAGAGTGGACGTCCAGAAAGCCCACCCTCTTCATTACGGAAGTGACTATTGTTAAGACCTTGGCGTGAAAGAGTTGTGTTAGAAACAATGAGTCCATCAAAATCAGAAAGTTTTATTTCTTCAGCAACATCATCTAATTCTTTCTCTGATAAATCAGGAGAAATTTTTAAAAAAATGGGAATGGAGAATCCATGCTTGTTCTCTTGCTCATTTCGCGCTTGCGAAATTGCACTCAACAAAAGATGCAAACTGTCACGGGCCTGTAAATCACGTAAACCTGGTGTATTAGGAGAAGAAATATTAACCGTAAAATAATCAGCAACATCATAAAAATGAGCAATACCAACAGTATAATCATCAATCTTATCGACCGTATCCTTATTGGCTCCAATGTTGACTCCTATAACACCAGTTTTTTTACACGCATGCAATCTATTGTAAACAACTTGATGTCCGTCATTATTAAAGCCCATTCTATTAATAATCGCTTCATCTTCTTTTAAACGAAAAAGCCGTGGTTTAGGATTTCCAATCTGAGGCTTTGGTGTCACTGTCCCAATTTCAGTAAAACCAAATCCTAACCGAAAAATACCATCTACAACCTCTGCATTTTTATCAAACCCCGCTGCAAGACCAATAAAATTTTCAAACTCAAGACCAGCAACAGTTACACACAAACGTTTGTCGATAACCTTTTGACAACCATTTAATCCACTTTTCAGCCCAAGAATCGCTAAACCGTGTGCTTGCTCTGGATCCAACATAAATAAGGCAGAACGGCCAATACAACGAAAAAAACTCATCAATTCTTCTCCACAACATAAAAATGATCCATCGCACCTCACCTCTACCTTTTAACACAAAAGATTTCCAATCAAAGCAAGCATATTATCCAAATAATATTCCCCTTCTAGAAGAAAACTCATCACATAATAGCCATACATGTTTATATTGGTTATACTATGTAAAGAACTTTTTATTCTTAAAAAATGTTTCTCTTTTTCGACATTTTTTAAAGATTAAAATATGAATCCTAATCTTATAAAATTCAGCATGAATTGGAACATCAATGGCTCTTACCATAGTCATGGTTTTATGACGCCTTATGCAGGCACGCTCATAATTTTCTTAAAAATGCAGGCAAATTATCTCTATTCCCAAAGTTCCTTTGTGTAATATTGTTTTCAATAGAAACAAAGCTTGTTCTATAAAGCTATTTTTTCCTAGCATTTATAGGATACATAGTTCATAAAATCATCTAAATTCATACTATTGTTGCACTATTTATGAGCAACAGAATGTTCAATCAATTTGTACTCTATTGATAATCTGCGTTGTTTTCTTTGCCATTTCTGATGTATTAAATACAATTTTGCATCTATTAAGTGCTCTGCCTAACATATATTTTAAGTAATGACAGTTGATTATTGAACTCAAACATCATACCAACGACTTCCAAACCAAAATGATCTTGCAAACCCTAGAGCTCTGCTATTTATAAACTGATACAATCTTCCAGCAGATGAAATGTGTTTCTTCCATCCGAATTATCGCCATTTTAGCTCATGTAACCCAATACAAATAGCTTTTAGATAAGCCATAATGCCCTCCTAATTGCTATTATCGCTTACTAAATTAAGAGGAATTAAATTATAAGTTTTACTCCTGTCTCATCTATCTATTTCTTCTATCAGTGCTGAAATATATTTTTTATTCCTAAATTCTCTTTTTATGACAAAATGTTATGCTAATATATGTACTTCATTTGAAAAGCTTTCTGATAGCTCAACTTTCAACACTACTTATTTTGTGGTATTGTGTAAAAACCTCTCTTTTTAATGTTAACATAAAAATCTTGAGGCAATTATATAAATTAAGCTACAGTTTTCTACTTTCTGTTGAAAAAGCAGATATAGTTTTTATTAAAAAAGCTTTTTTCTAGGAAAGGTTCTATGTACATTCAAATAGAGCCCTAAAGCTCTTTATTAAACCTTATAAAGTCTTTGAAAATAATATTAATATTGTAATATAATCCTAAAAATAAAATCTGCCCTTTCCTTTTTCATCAAAAGCGGTAAGTAAATTACCGTATATCGCTTATATAAAGGGGAAAATGCAATGCTTAAAGAATTCAAAGAATTTGCCCTAAAAGGTAATATGATTGATCTTGCTATCGGTGTGATTATAGGGGGTGCTTTTGGTAGCTTGGTCAACTCAATTGTCAATGATATTTTTATGCCAATCATTGGGCTGATTACAGGTGGGATTGATTTTTCTAATATGTTTATTCAACTTGCTGGCGAAAAACAAGCAACATTGAGTGCCGCCAAAGCAGCTGGAGCAACCATTAGCTATGGACACTTTATTACTTTACTTATCAATTTTCTCATTATTGCTTGGGTTCTTTTTTTATTCGTTAAGGCTATGAATAAAATTCGTAGAAAAGAAGAAGAAAGCCCCAAAAAAACGTCTTCAGAAGAACAACTTTTAACAGAAATTAGAGATCTTTTGGCTAAGAAAAAATAATTTTATGCAAGATTTACATCATGGAACACGAGGAAAAAACATTTCCACAGTTGTTCCATGATTGGGTTTTGAGAACAGTAAAAATTGTCCCCCTCTTTCTTCCACCATTGCTTTACACATTGGGAGGCCTAAACCTGTTCCCATAAAAGCGCTATCACCAGATCGTCCATCTTTGCGCTCTACTTGACCATAAGGTTGCAGTGCCTGTATAATCTCTTCTTCGTTCATCCCTATACCATTATCACTCACTGAAATTTTTACACGTTCTTTTCTATAAGAAACGTGAACAATAATCTGTCCACCCAAAGGTGTAAAACGAATAGCATTGGAAAGAAGATTCCATATAATCTGGCGAAACACTTGTTGTGATACAGGAATAAATGGAACGTGAGGTGGAGCAACAATACGCATGATAATGCCGTTCTGATTGGCTTGAGTTTCAAGAAAAGCTATCGTCGCACGTAAACAAGATATTACATCAAATGTTTCAGAAATAAGGGAAGAATCAATCTGGTTATCGGAACCAGAATAATTTATCTTCGAGCACTCTAGTAATTGATTAATCAGCAATAATATATGTTTTCCAGAGGAAATAATATCGCGTAAATATCCATGATAGCGCTCATTTTCTATCGAACCAAAACGGCCTTCTCTCATAATTTCTGCAAAACCAATAAGAGCATTCAAAGGTGTTCGTATTTCATGAACAACTCCAACGATTTTATCCTCTTCTGCTTTTTTTTCTCCTGATGGAACTGTTTGTGTCCTATCACGCAACATAACAGCATAATTGCCTTGCTTTACCAAAAATACAATCGTTATCAAAACGGTTATATTTTTATGATTTTTTGTCATTAAATCAGCGGTTTCACTGCGATTTAAAACCTGATTTTTTTCCTCCATACGGATTGATTTAAAATACTTTTCAACCAAAAGTCGGCTTTGCAAAGTAAATAATGAAGAGAATGGTTGTCCTCGTAGTTCATTTATTTCATAACCCATTAATGCTAAGGCTGCCCTACTCGCTGATTGAACAAAGCCCTCTTCATCCAACCATAAAACACCATCTGTTGCTGTATCCAACAATGATAAAACTGCAGCGGGCTCTTTTACGAGAGCTTGTTCTATAGCATTTACCGGCAATGTTTGTGCATATGGTAACTGAATAGCTGTTTCTTCAACTAAATTTTCTTCTTTTACCGATGAATTCAATTCATCACGCAATTGCTCTGCAATTTCACGAAAAGCTGAGCGTTCTATCTCCGTAAGACATAGCATTTCTGTTTCTAGCTTTTCATTTCTTTTTTCTTGGACTTTTTTTTGTATTTTTAAAACACCAAAGCCACGAAACCCCTTAAGCTGCTTTTTAACATCAAAAATTGGCAAAGCCGACAATTCAACATCAAGCCATTGTAAGCAACCATCAACAGGCCATTGAACAATCTCTTTACTCCAAGGCATAGCCGCTTCAATAAAACGACTGAGAACCAGATATCGATCATCATTAAATTGATGAGCAAGCTCATGAAAACTACACCCTAAAATAGAAGAAGAGAGAGGACCAACAACTTCAGCTAGCTCTTTTGAGACTTCACAAAACAAACCATTGTGATCGATTTCCCACGTAAAAGGCCGTGGCAAAAGCTCTGGTGTAAAACGAAAAGCTTCTTGCTGACATTTTAATTCATTTGTATTTAACTTTAACTCATCTGCTTTTAATGGCATAACTAAAACTAAAAAGTGTTGAATTTACTCTCAAATGAATAATGCTAATTTGTTTACAATTATCTATTCTGGTTAAAATAACTTGATATCTCATATCAATTGTCTGTAGTAAAATTTTGACTGTTTCATCAACAAAACAAGAATAAAAAGAAGCTTCCAGCTCTTGTTGCTTATTCACCCATTATGTAATAAATCTTGTTACAATAATGGTAACATCTCCCTCGCATAAATAGTACTCAAAAAGAATACACTTATTTTACACATTCATGCGCCTTTTTTGAAAAGATATCTCCCAAGATCCCCAAGCTTATTTTACGACGTCATCTGTAAATGGTGTAATGTAAAAGTCCCTATAGAGGATATCAAGGCATTGTGCATTACCATTTTTATACTTATAAAAGAGCTGGTTAGCACCATCATTATACTAATTTCAGCCCCTAATGTTATCAATAGTTCTCGGCATTTGAAGGCGTTCATAAGCAGCCTTTTTATTTTTTAACTTTTTTACTCCTACATTATTATGATACGCAAGAAAACGGTTTTAATTGTTTCAACAGAAACAGATTTGAAATGAGAAAATCTTACAATGTTTGAGACTTTTATTCACTGTGAATAATGATAAATTACTATAAATCAATATACTGCATTATCAAAATCTCTTTTTCAAATAAAGCTTCTCGTAAGAACATCTTTCTTGAGCCAATAATATCAAATGATAATAAATTCAGCGTGACGCTTTAAAGTATCCTATGCAACAGAACTTGCATATTGGGCATTTTTCTTATGATGCTCTCAATAATCTCCCAAAGATCTTTCTTTCATTAGAATCGCTACAAAAGAAAAAACAAAAAATATGCCACCGCACTATTTTATTAAAAAATTTCTCTGTAAAAAAGAGAACACAAATTATCTGTTTTCATATAAAGATTTGTTTAATTTCTTTATATTCCAGATCATTTAGAAATGTTAAAAACATCTCATAATCTCCTTTGATATCAGCTTGTTTACCTCATCAGAAGTCTTAATACAAAAGATCGCTTTTGCTTTATTACTCTCCATTTAAATTTTTAATATTATATAAAAAAATAAAACAAGCACATTTAAATAATAACTGTCAGATATTTAAAAAATTGCATATTTTTAAATGCGTTTGTTTATTTTCCTTCATTGAGTAAAATTTCACGTTTTCCAACATGATTAGCGGCTCCAACAATGCCTTTTTCTTCCATTCGCTCGACGAGAGAAGCTGCTTTATTATAGCCGATTGAAAGTCGGCGCTGAATATAAGATGTTGAACATTTTTTATCACGCATAACAATTTTTACAGCTTGGTTATAAAGTTCCTCACCCTCTTCATCAAAATTTTCTTCCTCAGAAATTTCAGCAGCTGAATCAGCAGAAGTATCCTCTTTGTTATCGTCTTCATTATCTGTTACCGTTGCTAAATAATCAGGTTTTCCTTGCATTTTAAGATGTGCAACGATGGATTCAACTTCTTCATCTGAGACAAAAGGTCCATGAACGCGCACAATGCGTCCACCACCTGCCATATGAAGCATATCCCCCTGACCTAAAAGCGTTTCAGCACCTTGTTCACCCAAGATCGTACGACTATCAATTTTTGATGTTACTTGAAAAGAAATGCGGGTAGGAAAGTTCGCTTTAATTGTACCTGTGATAACATCAACAGAAGGACGTTGTGTTGCCATAATAAGATGAATACCTGCCGCACGCGCCATTTGCGCTAAGCGCTGAATGGCATTCTCTATCTCTTTCCCTGCCACCATCATAAGATCAGCCATCTCATCAACAATCACAACAATATAAGGAAGCTGCGTGAGATCCATGGCTTCTTCATGATAAAGCATTTCCCCTGTTTCCTTATCAAAACCCGACTGAACAGTACACATGATTGTTTCGCCTTTTTGAGCTGCAAGTGCAACGCGTGCATTAAAACCATCAATATTACGCACACCCAACTTAGCCATTTTGCGATAACGCTCTTCCATTTCACGAACCGCCCATTTTAAAGCTGTTACTGCTTTTTTGGGATCTGTGACAACGGGTGTTAAAAGATGTGGAATGCCATCATAAACAGAAAGCTCTAACATTTTAGGATCAACCATGATCAAACGACATTGCTTTGGTGTCATACGATAAAGAATCGACAAAATCATTGTATTAATTGCAACAGACTTGCCTGATCCTGTTGTTCCTGCAACCAATAAATGAGGCATTTTTGCTAATTCTGCAATGACCGGTTCACCATTAATCCCCTTCCCCAAAGCAAGAGCAAGTTTAAATTCACTTTCACGAAAAGAACGTGTTTGGATTAATTCTCGTAAATAAACGGTT
Source organism: Bartonella sp. CM86QHHN (assembly GCF_042194695.1). Taxonomy (NCBI): domain Bacteria; kingdom Pseudomonadati; phylum Pseudomonadota; class Alphaproteobacteria; order Hyphomicrobiales; family Bartonellaceae; genus Bartonella; species Bartonella sp. CM86QHHN. The sequence continues at coordinate 11,988 of NZ_JBHIND010000099.1, read as the reverse complement.
TCACGAACCGCATTGGGTAACTCAATCCCGATAACATTACGTCCAGGAATGACAGCAACGCGTGTAGAAATAGCAGACATAGAACGCGCAATATCATCAGAAAGATTAATAACGCGCGATGACTTTACACCCGCAGCAGGCTCAAATTCATACATTGTAACCACTGGCCCTGGATGTACATGGATAACTTCACCCTTAATACCAAAATCTTCCAAAACACTTTCCAAAAGTCCAGCACCACGTTCTAATGTTTCCTGAGGAATCATCGTACCTTCATGAAAAACAGGTTTCTGTAATAAACTGACCGGAGGAAACTCATAAACATCACAGTCAACAGAGTGCATATTTTGCACAAAAGCAGAATCATAATTACCTAATGGCATACGAGTAGATTGCAATGTTTTAGTTTTACTGTTTGCTTGCATCACAGAAAAATCTTTTGAATTCTTTGTGACGGCTTTGTTTATACAATCAACAGTATTATTGGCGACAGTATTATTGCTATTTTCAGTCTCTATACTCGCCCCTGCATCGCTTAACGCCCCTGTATTACTTAACGTATGAGCAGAATCTTCAACAGAAAGCTTAGAATGACACTCTTTAGTGGTATCATTATTTGTATGCATTAAATCAGAAATTTTCTCAACACCTCGCATCCTTTCCGCTGGAGATTCTGATGTAATTGAATCATAGAGTTGTGGAAAGCGGTATTCAAGAACACGGTAAAGAGCAGTTATTGACTCATCAAAGGCTGTGGGAATATCCGGTGTGAGTTCATTTGTCGTGTCAAGTGATGTTCCATCCTCTTTTGAAGTTTGAGTCTCCACATGTTCAAATATCAAAGATTCACACTCAAAAAAAGCATCATCGGAAAGATGCAAAGCAGGTTTTATTTTTTGTAGCACATTTTCCACTTGTAATTTACGTTCTTGTTTATCCTCCTCAAGTGGAATATTTGCTGACGGCATACGAGTAGTTTGACGTGACAACTGCTTCAAAACCGTTGAATGACAAACTGATGTTTTATTCTCTATTGATTGAGGATTAATGACTTTTTTTGTCGAAAGAATATTTGTTGTTTTCTTGTTACAACGTACAATATCTGTATCTGTAATTTTTTTTTGATCTTGCTTCGTAAAAATTTTAAACTGTTTTGCAAAAACTGGATCTGTTTCTATACGACGACGCAAAATCTCAACTTCTGGGGTTCTCGTGAAACGGACGTTTTTTCCGAGGGCAAATGCCTTTTTCCACACTTCCGGATAAGGAAATATCTCAGTAATCTTAACAGATAAATCTTCTCTTGATGCACCTTTTGTACCATCATCAGAAAAAGAAGACGTAGAAATAGATTTTGTTTTCGAATTATGCATGGCACCCAACAAATTTATAGCAATGAGAAAAATAACCTTTTCAAAAAGAATTCGTAGAAACTATCATACGAAGGTTAATAACCTTTTGCTGATGGTTACTTTTTAATGAAAAAAATAGTGCCATAATGCATATTCATAATCTGCCTTTTGCATATTTACGATATAAATTGCCTAGTTTATGGTGTCATAGAGCGCGTATTTCATTTGTTTTGAAGAAAACTTCATGATAAAAAAACTTCAAGAAAATTGTCTATGCCTCTCTTTCTCTCCCTTTTCATAAAAGAAACTAGTCTCAATAATACAATAAGCATTGCTCTATTGAACTCTCCATGCTCAATTATCACGATATAATCTAATTTCTCACGTTTTTATAAGATTATCCTTGTTATCCTCGTTTAAAAAGGCTTAGACTAAGACAATCATAATTACATAAATATAAATAGAAAAAAGGGAGTGAATTATGTTTAATAAACGGAAATTTTATATCAATGGTCTATGGGATGAGCCAAGCACTCCTCACGATTTTGACGTCATTAATCCATCAACAGAGGAGGCTTGTGCTGTCATTAGCCTTGGAAGTACAAAAGATGCCGATAAAGCAATTAATGCGGCTAAAGAAGCCTTTCAAAAATGGAAAACAACATCACCAAATGAGCGTCTTGGATTTGTTGAAAAAATTCTAGAGATCTACGAAAAACGTTCCAAAGACATGGCAAAAACCATTTCAATGGAAATGGGAGCACCAATTGATATGGCGCTTAATGCGCAAACTGCAACCGGAAGTTCCCATATTCGCAATTTTATCGAAGCTTATAAAGAGTTTTCGTTCCAAGAAACTTTAATAAAGGGAAATGAGCAAGCAATCCTTCACTACGATCCTATCGGCGTCGTAGGATTAATTACGCCATGGAATTGGCCCATGAATCAAGTAACTCTTAAAGTTATTCCTGCTCTCTTGGCTGGCTGTACCATGGTGTTAAAGCCCTCTGAAATTGCGCCTCTTTCTGCTATGCTTTTTGCTGAATTTTTAGATGAAGCCGCACTTCCAGCCGGTGTTTTTAATTTAATCAATGGTGATGGTGCGACTGTCGGCTCTTACCTCTCTGCACATTCAGATTTAGAAATGATCAGCTTTACTGGTTCAACTAGAGCAGGAAAAGATATTTCTAAAAATGCCAGCGCTACTTTAAAAAGAGTCTGTCTGGAACTTGGGGGAAAAGGAGCGAATATTATCTTTGCTGATGCCGACTCAGATGCTGTTCAACGTGGTGCACGACATTGCTTTTATAATAGTGGACAAAGTTGTAATGCACCAACTCGTATGCTTGTGGAACAGAGCATCTATGACAAAGCCGTGAAAATAGCCAAAGATATTGCAGAAACAACAAAAGTAGGACCAAACGGCCAAGAAGGAAATCATATTGGGCCCGTTGTTTCAAAAAAACAATATGATAAAATTCAAGGTCTTATCCAATCGGGAATTGATGAAGGTGCAACTCTTGTTGCAGGCGGGACTGGTTTACCAAAAGGAATGGAACGCGGTTATTATGTCCGTCCAACAGTCTTTGCTGATGTAAAACCTCATATGCGTATTTTTAAAGAAGAAATCTTTGGTCCAGTTCTCTCGATTCTTTCTTTTAGTACAGAAGAAGAAGCCGTCGCTTTAGCGAATGAGACTGAGTATGGTCTTACAAACTATATTCAATCGCAAGATCGCAACAAATGTCGTCGTATTGCGGAACAAGTACGCTCTGGTATGGTAGAAGTTAATGGACATGGATTACCCAGTGGAAGCTACTTTGGAGGTGTAAAATTTTCTGGGCGCGCTCGTGAAGGAGGACATTGGGGAATTAAAGAATTTCTCGATAGTAAAGCAATTTCGTACTGGTAAAATCTTATTAAAAACTTAATAGGAATCGTATGGTAATACAGAAAATAACGGATGAAGGTGCTCTTGGGCAACGTCTTGATCAGTGGCTCGCAAAACAATATCATGATGTGCTCTCACGTTCGCGTTTGCAAACTCTCATCCGTGAAGGCTGTCTTAAAATTGATGGTCAATTCATAAAGGAACCCAAAATAAAATTAAAACCTAACCAAATAATTGAATTGGAAATGCCGGACCTTCGTGATGCAGAACCTAGCGCTGAAGCCATTGCATTGGACATTCTTTTTGAAGATGATCATGTCATTGTTATTAACAAACCAGCCGGTCTTGTTGTTCATCCTGGGAATGGCAATTGGACCGGTACATTGGTTAATGCCCTTATTTACCACTGTGGGAATAGTTTATCTGGTATAGGTGGTGTTAAACGCCCTGGTATTGTCCATCGTCTTGATAAAAATACAAGCGGTGTCATGGTTGTTGCAAAAAATGATCTAGCTCATAAAAGTCTCAGTGCTCAATTTTCTGATCATGGACGTACCTGCGCATTAGATCGACGCTACCATGCCTTGATTTGGGGAACACCTCAGCGCAATGTCTGGACAATTGATGCATCACTTGGCCGTTCGCCCCATAACCGGACAAAGCAAGCTGTCATCCATAACCAAAACCCTTATGCTCGTCATGCTGTTACACATGTTTCTCTGCTTGAAAAATATGGCTCTCATGCAGACTCAACATCTTTTGCTAGCCTTCTGGAATGTCGCTTGGAAACTGGACGCACCCATCAAATCCGTGTTCATATGACTCATATTGGGCATCCACTCATAGGCGATACAGTTTATGGAAACGCTTTTAAAACAAAATCAAACACATTCAACTCCACTATTAGAAATGCAATCGATCAATTCAACCGACATGCACTCCATGCTGCAAGTCTTACTTTTGAACATCCTTCTACCGGTAAAGTTATGTCGTTTTCCGCACCACTGCCTCAAGATATGGCTAAACTTATTAAACTTTTAAAAAAAATGAATTGAAACTTTTCCCCTTCTCAAGATTTCACAATAAAATATCTTTTTTTGAACAAAATTGAAAAATATGCTAGAGTGAGGTTATGAGGGTAGTTCGCTATCTGAAACAGAGAATTTGCCTTATCAGGGAATTCAAACAAAAGGAGGGTGCTATATGGCCCATATGAATTTATTATCAGTAATGACAGGTGATGGTGGTTTAAACCGTTACTTGGAAGAAGTGCGTCGTTTTCCAATGCTTGAGCCAAAAGAAGAATATATGTTAGCTCAGCGTTACCGTGAGCATAATGATCTAAAAGCTGCGCATAGGCTAGTAACCAGCCATTTGCGTCTCGTAGCTAAAATCGCGATGGGATATCGGGGCTACGGACTTCCCATTGGGGAAGTCATTTCAGAAGGCAATGTTGGACTCATGCAAGCTGTTAAACGTTTCGAACCAGAGCGGGGTTTTCGTCTTGCAACCTATGCAATATGGTGGATTAAAGCATCAATCCAAGAATATGTATTGCGCTCTTGGAGTTTGGTGAAAATGGGGACAACAGCTAATCAAAAGCGTTTGTTTTTCAACCTTCGTAAGTTAAAAAGTAAACTTCAAGCACTTGATAGTGGCGATCTCAATGCAGAACAAGTGAAAAAAATTGCAATCCAGTTGAATGTCACAGAAGATGAAGTTGTATCAATGAATCGTAGGCTTGGTGGTGATACTTCACTCAACGCACCAATTCGAACAAAAGAAGGGGAAAACAGTGAGTTGCAAGATTGGTTGGTGGATGAATCTAACGATCAAGAACAAATTTTAATTGAAAAAAGTGAATTAGAAAATCGCCGTTCCATGCTCATAAATGCCATGGACAATCTCAATGAACGCGAAAAGCGTATATTTAAAGCGCGTCGTTTAAACGATGTACCACTAACCCTAGAAGAACTCTCTGGTGAATTTAATATTAGTCGAGAACGAGTAAGACAAATTGAAATGCGTGCATTTGAAAAAGTGCAAAACTCTATCAAAGATTCTACTTTATCTCAAAGTCAAGTGTAAAACCTAGAGTTAAGTATAAAGCCAATGGTTTGCACATTCTTTAAATGTGAAAATGAAAAAAAGCATGCCTTGGCTTTATACTTGTAAATTAGCCTATCTAATTCTTTAAGTTATTGATATGTAAAGCTTTATTGAATATATTTGGTATATAATTAATAAAGACGGTCGTAGAAAATTCTTCACAGCCGTTTATTTTTTTGCATCTATGTTTTATTTTGTTGACCAAGAACTGTTAACTTATCTTGTTGTGCAAGCCATTGTCCAATAACTTCATTAAAAATAGACTTACCTGTTGGTCCTTTTGCAAAGGTTAATTCACTTATACGCCCGTTTTTATCCGTTAACACCAAACGCATCCAATCTAATTCTCGCATCAATTGTAAATTTCGATCAAGAAATGGATGATTTCCACTCAATGCGACAAGAAAAAAGTCATCGTTAATCTTTGCAGCAATGGTTCTTGTTAAAGCCTGTCCAATGGATTGTTCACTTGCTTTAAAGGTTAATGCTTGAACATTGCTTATAGCTTTACCTGAAAATTTATCCGAAAGAATAAAAATAAGGTCCATAATATATGAAGCAGGAAATGACTGATCGGTATTACGACGTAAAATTAACCGTAATGATATCCCTTCATCAGGAATTGTTATATCACCTTGTATAGTTGTTTCTTCTGGAGACCCCTTCACTTGAGACTCTTTTATAAGTGTCCAGCGAGCGCTCCCTGTTGCTATCTTTTCTGCATCATAATTTGTACGTGCTTGATAGAAAACAGCTTCACCTGATGTTTCAAGCGATTGCAAATTGCTATCAACAACTGTTGAGAATACTTCTTCATCCGAAGAATCTATCGCTTGTTTTAAACCAACATCAATTTCACTTCCATCCTCTAATAAGCGTTGTGTTAACTTTCTCTTAATTGGAAATGCCTTTGGTACTCTGTGAGAAGCTTGAAGATTTTCTTCTAAAAACTGATGATCATTTGATACAAATACACGCTCACCAACAAAAAAAATACCAACAAGTAAAACAACAAAACTAACAACAGAAACAGCACTTATCACAATACGCCTTTGCACTAACGATTTATTAGCACGACGTAAAGCCTGAGAAAAAATGTGCGAAACAATATGCGGATTATCTTCCTGCGAAGGAGAAATCTTTAACACACTGCTATTAACATGCTGAGAAGGCACATCAGCCTCCATATTAACAGGCTCTGCATCTGGTATATCTGATACACAAAGCTCAACAAATACCTTGTTATCCTTTGAACGTGTAACAAAATCTTGCTTTCTTTTTATGTTTACCTCTGACAATTCATTATTCTTTGGTAATATAGTTTTTTTTGTAACTTTCTTATCTTCATTTATATTTGTGGGATTCCAACCAATAACTGAAGAAAGCCGTTTCTTTTCAACTGCTAAATATTCTCCTTCAACAGTTGCAATAGAACTTTGAAGAATCTTTCTTTGTTCATCCGCTATTGCTTGTGGTATTTTTGCTGTTACAAATTGATGTTCTAGTGTTTCGGTAGCCCGCTTATAAATCCGCTTACGCACTTGTGGTGTAATATTATTTTGTGCATTAATTGTCTTTTTTAAGATTCCAACGAAATCTACCATTTCCTCTATAATCTCTCTTAAACTGAGAAAAAATCAATAGTAAAGCCAAAAAACTTTATTTTAGCCTTCTAAATTGGTTGCCATTTAATATTGGTACAACTATCGCAATAATGTAAAATGAATATGAAAAATAAACAATGCTATTTTGCACCTTTCTTTTACGTGCTCTTAAAAACTTTTTTTGTAAAAAGATACAAAAACGAACAGAGAACATATATAGAAATCTAAAAACAATAATCAATTAACAAAGGGATCCGTAATAAGAATAGTATCTTCACGCTCTGGACTTGTGGATAATAAAGCCACTTTTGTATTAATCAGTTCTTCAATATAGCGTATATATTTAATAGCCTGCACTGGTAAATCTTCCCACCTCAATGCATGTGCTGTTTCTTCCTTCCAACCTTCTAATGTTGCATAAATAGGCTTCACCCGATCCTGAGCTCCCATGGAAGAAGGTAAATAATCAATCCTTTTACCATCAAGCTCATAACCAATACAAATTTTTATTTCATCCAAACCATCTAAAACATCAAGTTTTGTCAATGCTATACCTTGAACACCGCAAATTGTTACCATCTGACGTACTAAGACAGCATCAAACCAACCACATCGACGCTTTCGACCCGTTACAACACCAAATTCATGTCCACGCACTCCCAGAAATTCACCAATATCATTTATCTGCTCTGTCGGGAACGGCCCTTCTCCAACGCGTGTAGTATAAGCTTTTGCAATACCCAAAACATAATGGATTGCATCAGGTCCCATCCCCGAACCTGTACATGCTTGCCCAGCAACTGTATTAGATGACGTTACATAAGGATAAGTTCCAAAATCATTATCTAATAAAGCACCTTGCGCACCTTCAAAAAGAATGTGTTTCCCTCCTCGATAACCTTCATCTAAAAGACGCCACGTACAATCCATAAAGGGCAAAATTTTATCCGCAACTTGCATCAATTCATCATAAAGTGCTCGAGAATCAATCTCTGCAACACCCATCCCACGACGCAAAGCATTATGATGCCTCAAAAGCCGCTCAATCTTAGCCATAAGTGTATCTTTTTCTGCTAAATCCATCACTCGGATAGCACGACGTCCCACCTTATCTTCATAAGCCGGTCCAATACCGCGCTTTGTTGTACCAATCTTTAAACCAGATAAACCGCTTTCTCGAATTGCATCAAGATCACGATGCAAAGAAAGAATCAAAGGAGCATTTTCAGCAATACGCAAAATTTCTGGTGTGATTTTTACACCCTGATTACATAGTTTTTTTACTTCTGCAACAAAATGATGAGGGTCAACAACAACACCATTACCAATAATTGATAACTTGCCACGCACTAAACCAGACGGTAAAAGTGATAATTTATAACTGACTCCATCAACAACCAATGTATGGCCAGCATTATGCCCCCCCTGATATCTCACCACGATATCTGCTCGCTCAGACAACCAATCTACAATTTTACCTTTGCCTTCATCACCCCATTGTGTACCGACAACAACTACATTGGCCATAACTTTCTCCGTCGTGTTTGGTCAAAAAAACCAGCATTCAAAAACAAACTCTTCTTTATAACGAAACCTTAGAGCAAGTGCGACTCCTCATTTCAGATTTTTCTCAATCTTCAAGTGATTAAATTTTCAAATTTATGATAATAAAGATAAGCAAATACCCAAATATTTTAAATCTGTCATTTTCGCTACAAAAAGTAAAAACATTAGAGATTTTAATTTGTGCGTATCCAACACCTGACAAAGCATTCATTCCCCGTCTTAATCTTTTACAATTCATGTAATATTTAGAGGCTGTTTGTCTGATACAAGAATACGAAAGATCATCATAATCTCTCGTATCCTTTTTTGTTTAAAAACACGTTGTGAAAATCAACAGTAATTATTTAAAGCTGTGCTTTTTCAACTTGGAACGCCCACTCAAGCCATTGTGTTAAAATTTCAAGATCGGAAGCCTCAATTGTTATACCCGCCCAAATTCGAAGCCCAGGAGGAGCATCGCGATACGAACCGATATCATAAGCAACCCCTTCCTCATCAAGACGCTTCACAACCGCTTTTATAAAAGATACTCGCTTTTCCGTATCCAAAGCAGTAATCACTGGATCCACAATATCTAAACAAATAGCGGTGTTAGAACGCACTTCAGGATCTTTTGCCAAATATTCTAACCATGGCGTTTTGCGAACAAAAGCATCAAGTACAGAAAAATTTTTCTCAACCCTTGCTCTTAATGCCGCTGCACCTCCTAGAGATTTTGCCCACTTCAACCCATCAAGAAAATCCTCAACACAAAGCATAGAAGGTGTATTGATGATCTTTCCTTTAAAAATATCTTCGTTCAATTTTCCATTTTTTGTCATATAGAAAAGTTGGGGCATAGGCCAAGCTGGAACATGATTCTCAAGCCTCTCAACAGCACGAGGACTTAAAATCACCATACCATGTGCAGCCTCACCTCCCAAAACTTTCTGCCATGAAAAAGTAACAACATCTAATTTTGAAAAATCAAGATATTGCGCAAAAGCTGCCGATGTTGCATCACAAATGGTCAATCCAGCCCGCTTATGCGGAATGAAATCCGCATTAGGAATACGCACACCAGAAGTTGTCCCATTCCATGTAAAAACAACATCCCGATCAAAGTCAAGTTGTGTTAAATCTGGTATTTCACCATAAGGAGCTTCAAAACGACGCACATCAGAAAGCTTTAATTGCTCGACAACATCTTTATTCCACCCAAACCCAAAACTTTCCCACGCTGCCATATCAATGCCACGCTCACCTAATAGAGACCATAGAGCAGCCTCAACAGCACCGGTATCTGATCCTGGCATAATTCCTATACGATGATCAGAAGGAACCTCAAGAATCTCACGGGTTAAATTAACAACTTCAGCAAGTTTTAATTCTGCTTCTCTAGATCTATGTGAACGCCCAACTAATGCATTTTTAAGAACATCAAGAGTCCAACCAGGCCGTTTGCTACAAGGGCCTGAAGAAAAATTAGTATTATTGGGACGATTACTTGGTTTTTGTAACATTATCATTATTTCTCCCCTTTTAGATGTTTTTCTTTCTTTATAAAGAAAAACAAATTATTATAAAGACTAATCAATAATCTTTTTAGAAAAAAGTCAAAAATGTTGTCTCTTATTTCGTATGCTTAAAATTTAGGGAAACTTTATAAAAAAATCTTTCTTAATCATTCTTCTCGATTGATTCTCTTAACTTTTTTTCGTATCACCACCACGATAAGACAGCATTCTAATAACAATACACTAAAGTGTCCAATATACCTATCAAATTTATTTTATGATAAAGATTCATTGATAACGCTCTAGAATAGGGAGATAAACTTATTAAAAAATCAATTATTTTTCTTTTGATGACTGGACAGAGAAAATTTTAATGTTATAACCGCAAACGCTTTATATTTTTTATGAAGCATGCCCAGATAGCTCAGTTGGTAGAGCAGCGGACTGAAAATCCGCGTGTCCGTGGTTCGAATCCGCGTCTGGGCACCACTTTTTGTGTTTAAAATATTGAAATATACAGTTTTTTTCTTTAAATAACCATTTTTAGACCACCTTCTACAGTTTATATAATTTTATCTAATTTGCTCCTTATTTTTCTTTGGAGTGAAGGCTAAGATCTTTTTCTTTCTCCACCTCACTGCTCTCCCTAGCTTATATGGCTCCGGAAACAAACCCTGAAGCACCCAATTGCGAATCGTTGTTGTGGATACACTAAAAAGCTGTGCACACTCACGTGTCGTTACATATCTATCTCCATCATCAAATATCATCTCATTACCTTTCTCTTTTTTATGTTACTTAATCCCCTCCTCGTCCTATAGGACGAGGAGATGAAATCAATTGTTTAAAACTAAGCCGCTTTCGTGACGGGCTTCTGCAAACTCGGATCATAAGCTCGCAACAAAGAATCCATTCTATGGGGCAGCTCTGAATCTCCAAAATCCGTTAAAACTGCTAGAATCTTTGTAATATTTGGAATTTCATCTTGAAGTTTTAAAATCAAAGCTTTTTCTACTATGCTCATGATGTCAACCAAGTCACTACAGTCTTTGTCATCTACGTATTCACAATTGATAAACTGAGACAACGCTATCCACAAATCACATAAAAAGTCGATACTGGTATTCATTGCACACCCCCAAAGATTTGTTCTCTCAAACAAGCCAATCCTCTGGATGTGATTTTTGTTGAAGGGAGTACCTTTTCTGTACCATCTGGTCTTTGGATAGTGATAGCAGGACAGTCCATGAAACCTTTTTTGATTTTATCCTGATAAGGTAACAGAGGCGCCCCTGGAGCCCGTCGATACACCCAATCATGTTTACGCAAGTAATTGGTTAAGTCCTTTGGGCGCACCTCCAACATCTTCGCTGCTTCGATAAGACCGAATAAACCATCAGAGCGTTTTAAACCTTCCAAAGCTTCTGCTTTAGGCTTGAGTGTACTCACCTCATTTCTTAAGTCTTCTAATTGATTGATACTCTCTAAAAGGAGCTGTTTAATCGTAAGAGGATTTTCCAAAGCATTGGCAAGATTTATTTGTGGTGTTGCTACTTGTCTTTCCAATTCTTGCCAGCGGTCAATAATCTTTGCTCGTAAAGCAGTGCTGTAACCCGAAACAAGAATTAAACACTCACGTTTGGGAAGATTGTAGCAAGGAAGAGTACGACCTATTGAATCTCTGTAGAATCCTGCAAATTCACTCAGCTCAATTTTGAGCTCAGTGAGTATTTGCCGAATATCCCGCATAACATTCCGATGTTCTTTACCACATAATTCTGCAATTTCACGACTCGACATAGTCTGAGTGGTAGCACTATTAGCAGTGCTTTCTTTAATTTCTATAAGTGTGTTCACTGTGAACTCCTTGGTAATAGAGGTTTTCTATTGACACTCTAAAAGAGTGCCGGGTGCTAGAAAACACGGTACCAAGTCCGTCGTCACACCTTTCCCGTGAGGGTATTGTATAG
>NZ_JBHIND010000075.1:0-1432 GCF_042194695.1 Bartonella sp. CM86QHHN | reverse complement strand
TTCGCACATCACTAAGAGAATTTCATCAGAATTTATAAACACTGGTTTATTCACAAATGCCTCCATACTGCCTATTGGCAAAAGTTATTTTCTAAGATATGGAGTGAACATATTTTCGATTTTAGAATAAGTCAATATAATTTTTCTAAAACAGAAAAAATTTTTTTAGTAATAGACAAATAGTCTACACAAAAAAGTAATTTAATTTTCATTTCAATGTGGAGAAAATTCTGTATGAAGCAGTCTAAAAAAGCTCTAAAAATATTTTCGTCATTAACAAATGAGCAAAAACGGGTGGTTATTTTCCATCTTCTTCTTGCAAAGATCGCAGAAAAGAAATGACGGCTTTTCTATGCTCTGGCTTTGCCGAGGAATATAATTTTAAAAAATAATCATCACAATTATCGGGTATAAAATGAGGGGGGAGAGCTTTAAAAAATGAAGTTAATCTAACGAGTTCATCAGCAGATATGCTTCTACTTTCTTTATCATCATCGACAGAAAGCATTTTAGATACAACAGATGTATGAAGTCCCATATGTTTAGCTAATTCAGTTCGGGACCCATGACCCATTGTTTTAAGTTTTTCATTTGCCCAAATTTTTATTTCTTTTTGAATATCCATACTTATCAATATTCCTATTGTTTTAAAAAATATCAACATTTCTATTTTAGAAAAAATGTTGACATTTTTTCTATAATCGAATAAATGCCCGTTTGATAAATAGAGAAATTAAAATGAATATCAAAAATTCAGCAGGTACGATTATAAAATATTTAGGCGGTGCGAAACGTGTGTCATTGATTTCTCAATGCCATGTGTCTGCTGTTTATAAATGGACTTATCCTTTAAAAAAACTAGAGGGTAAAGGCGGAATTATACCAGCTAAGTATCAAATTATGCTTCTGAACTATNCACCCCCCAATGTCGAAAATTTGCAAGAGCTGCGGTGTTGATCACACCGGAGAAACTTTACAGCATTAAGGAGATAAAGATGAGTTCGAATGAAATTTTATGGATAGCAGTGGTTTCAGTTTTGCTCTTAAGCGGAGTGATGTTTCGTATTGCTTTGTATTATCGCGCGCAGGTTAAGGCTCTTTCAGAGGAGATTCAATATCTTATGGCAAGAGTAAAAAAGGTAAATACTGATTTTATATTAGGGAATAGAAATATAATTTATGAATGTGATGCGGATATAGGAAAGTCTGAAGCAGAAATTAAACAACTGAAGCAAGAGATTGAAGAACGTGACGAGGAAATTAAAGAACTGAAACAAAAGATAGATGCGTACCGAGAAGAGTTTAAACGGAAAAGTGAAAAGATACAGGCACTAAAAGCAGATGTTCAATCACGCGACGAGGAAATTAAAGAATTGAAGCAAGAGATTGAAGAACGCGACGACGAGGAAATTAAACAACTGAAGCAAGAGAT